>JAJYKO010000413.1 GCA_021788565.1 Chloroflexota bacterium | reverse complement strand
CGAAGGCGGAGGCCAAATGCAGGTCGTTATCGTCGAAGCCGCCCGGTTTGTCGGCCAATCCCAGGATTCCGAACACCTTGCCCCCGATGACCAACGGCGCGTACAACATGCTGTCGATCGGTATGTGCCAGGGCGGGAGTGCAGCCGCCCACTTGCTCCTGGGGAAGCCGTTCTGATACGCGGCCTTACGCGTCCGGTGGACCTCGCCCATCAGACCTCGAACTGGCATTGGAAGTGGCAGCGTGGCGGCACATTGCAGCCCGCCAGTGTCAAGGAGCAGAGTCTCGGTAATAGTGGGGCCATTGTCGCATCGCATGACATATCCTGCTTCCGCCCGCACCAGCCGTTTGCAGTCGCTGAACAGGTACTTTACCGTCTGGCGGAAATTGCGTTCCTGCAAGGCCGATCGTGCGCTGCGAAGCAGACCGGAGGTCTCCGCGTTTCGCTGTCGAAGCTCGCTCAGGGCATTCCGAAGCCATCTCTCAGCCCGACGCTGCTCGGTCACGTCTGCCACCGCAATCGCCACCTGGCAGATCTCACCCGCTTCGTTCTTGATCGGCGTTGCCACCGGCTGGAGCAGTCTATTCTCGCCGCCGACACTCCTCTCGAAATCGCTCCCGCGGATGACCGTTCCGGCTCTCAGAACCTCTGAGGAGATATCGCGCTCCTCGCCCCCCTTCAGTCCGAGCACCCTGTAGACGAGGCTGCCACTCTGCCTCACCTCGTCACCGAACCATTCGATCGCGAGCTGATTGGCGAAGTTGACCCTGCCGTCCAAATCAACCAGCAGCAGCCCAGAGCCGGCACTGGCCGTGACGTCAGCGACTATTCTCTGCCCAAGCGACGTACTTCTCTCGGCGGCATCCGGCTGTTCCGGCCCGGTCAGTAAGACGACGACGCTGTCCATCTCCCCCGAGGTCGGGGCGAAGGTCGGCTCGGCAGTGACGGTCACTCGAGTCCGCGCTTGGGGATCATCGCCTCGAAGGGTAGCTACGGCGCCGCCGCAGAGGCGAATCATCAGCTGAGAAGGAGTCTCATTGGTGGGTGGTTCTCCGAGACCTTCGCTCTCGTCGAAGGTCACCTCGGACATGTAGTCCAGCAGGCGCTTCCCTCGCAGTTCTCGCGGGGTCGTGCCAAGCATCTGAGAGGCGGCGCCGTTCACGCTGATGAAGGTGCCATCCTTGTCCACGACCGCCACGCCACGTGCACCCATTGCATGCGGCAGTTGATCTGGATCATATGGCAATAGCCGATCCTGCTTCATCGCCTCAGGGCCGGTTGCGTTGTTATTCCGCAACGACTTTGCGCTCCTTCCGGCGCGCTGAAATCCATGAACTACCTTCGTGATGGTGCCAGGCGTGTAGAATACCCAATCGCCTGCGCGCCAGCAAGTTAACTATCTCCCCGAAAGCGTGCGTCATTGTGCGGCCATCAGAGCGGGTTCACCGCACAAATCCTTACCGAAGTGCAGCTCGAACTACCAGGCGGCTGAAGAAAGCCGAACAACGTCGGGCCTCGATTGGATAACGGCCAACCTAGCCCAATTGTTACCGCCGCTATCAATAAGCCCCCGCCCGCGAGACGCCACACCTTGCCCTCCATAACCTGTTGAGGGTACGACCGATTGATCCTATCGCCGCGGCTCAGAGTCACCAACGGGCGAAAGCCCTCTACTCTGGGGGACTTATGGCCCTTTGCTTTGACTGAGGAGGAATGTACGAGTACCATATCAGTCCCATGGTGGTGGATCCTCAGCGCGACTGATTTCGACAGGAGACTCCGCAATTACTCGCTTATCAAGCCCAACAGCCATAGTCGTCGATGACCAGAGCTGGTTGGCTTCAGCCCTGGCCGATCGCCTCGGCCTTGACGGCTTGCAGGCGGTCGTGGCCGGCTCAGTGGCCGAAGCGCTGCTGGCTTTCGACGGACGTGCCTATGATATCGCTTTCATCGATCTCGCACTGCCGGACGGCAGTGGAATCGATCTGGCAGCCGAACTCAAAAAGCGGCAACCGCAACTGATGATCGTGCTGATGACGGGATTCGCTTCCGTTGCCAACGATCCCGCCGTTGGATCCGCTAGCGTGGATGCGGTGCTACCGAAACCATGGGCGCCCAGGGAGCTGGAAAATGTACTCAGGAGGTTCCGAGACACACAATGAATGGGAATCCCGTTTCGGTTATCGACACCAACTCCAACACTATGGGGGAAGACATTCCGCTCGTCTAGCCGCCGCTCAGCCTTGCCTTTAGCCCCGACGCCCACTTCGTTCACGTTAGCTGTCCCGGATCCAACCTGATCTCTGTGATCGAGACTCCCGTGGAGGACGTGACTGCGCCCATGAAAGTTGGGGCTCGGATGGCCGGGGCAGATTGGGTGGACGCGTTGCCGGAGACGTAGTCTGTTGCTTGAGGCCGGGAACTCTGAGGTTCTCGATGTTGCGGGAGATCACGTCCTCCTTGTTCGGATGCATCCCCATCGCCGTTGCGGCGCTCTCTGTTCCTCGTAGCGTCGCGTCTGCTCCTTGGTAACCCAACCGCCCGAATGCCCCACCGTTCTGGCGCTCATCCCAGGATCCGGAGCCTGGGTTGGGACAACTGAGGCGGCACCTAGTCCGACGGCTGGCGCCACAGGCTAAGCAGGCCCCGAAGTCTCAGAATCGTCCGCGTGTGCAGCTGACACACGCGCGACTCCGAGATCTCCATAACCTCGCTGATCTCGCGCATGGTCAACTCTTCCTTGTAGTAGAGGGAAAGCAACAGCTTCTCTCGATCGCTCAACTGGGAGATCGCATCTGTCAGCGATTCGAGAAGCATCCGCCTCTCGGCCAGCGAGACGGGATCGGGGCTGCTGGGGTCCTCCAAAATCGACAGCAGGTTCGCGCTGTTCTCCTCCCCGTCCCCGGGCACCTCACTGTCCAGATAGATTGTCGTGGGAGCCGCCTCGATTAGCCGCCGCTGATAGTTCTCGATGTCGAGTCCCATCCGTTTGGCAACTTCCTCGTCTGTCGGTACCCTTCCTAGTTCGGCCTGGGCTTCCACGATGGTGCGCTCGATTTCCCTGGATTTCTGCCGCGTCGAACGAGAGACGACATCCAGGGACCTGAGTTGATCGAGAATCGCCCCTCGGATGCAGGTCATGGCGTAGCTCTCGAAAGGCACTCCTCGCGCCGGATCGAAGTGCTCCACCGCTCGGATGAGTCCTATCATCCCAGCGCCGTTTACGTCTTCCGCATCGAGCAGGCTCGGCAGGCCGACCGAAAGCCGTCCTGCCACGTACCTCACTAAATAGGCGGATTGCAGAATCAGGCTCTCGCGAGCCACTCGATCCCCAGCCCCGCAGTGGGCCTCCCAGAGCTCCTGCGACACTACCATCGCAGCCACAACCACACCTCCCCAGTCACCGTTCCCAGGTCAGGCAGCCGGCCGCTCTGGCACGGTCTGCCGGGACACGCCGGCTACTTCGCAGCCTTCTCCGCAGGCTCGGCCTCCTGGCGAGAAGCCAGCCCCGCGACAATGCCAGGAGCAGCAAACATCACGAGTGCAAGTGGACCCATCTCCACCCCAACAAGAACGTCTATCCCGAGTAAAATCGAGACCGCGTTGACCACCAGAAAGAGCGTGAGCCAGACGTACAGTAAGAACGTCACCACAGGTTCGTTCATCTGGATCAGTGCCTTCTGGCGCAACTGCTGCTGATGCTGGAGCACGAAGACCGTCACTCGGGCACGGCTCACCTTACCCGCATTGGGCGCGTTGAGTTCAGAGTCAATAGTCCCGCCCTACTGGGCATTTCTGGCCTGACAGTGCGAGAAATTGGTCACACTATCGCGCGCCACTGGTCTTCGAGGGTCGAGATGTCCGGGACTATCCACCGGCCGCGGGGACTTCACCAAGCCAGAAAGAGGGCAGGCCTGGAGAATCGATTCTGGAACTGAAGGCGAAAGCCAGAACTGAAGGCGCAGGGGCAGTGGGGGAGAGTGCGCTCCTCACACACGAAGTGCGGCAGGGGGAAAGCCAAGATCAGGGAAGGATCATCGCCTCATTCTTCTTGCTCTGCCACTAACCCGTGACGGAGCGCATAGATTGCGGCCTGAACCCGATCGGTAATCTGAAGTTTCTGGAATATCGTGGAGAGGTAGTTCTTCACGGTCTTTTCGGCCAGGCATAGCCGCTGACCAATCTCCTTGTTGCTGAGGCCCATAGCCAGCAACTTCAGGATCTCAACCTCTTTGGGGGTCAAGCCTGAGACCCCCTGCTGCTCCTCGGCCTGACTGGCAAGCCGCCGGAACTCCTTTAGGACGGACGTAGTCATGCGCGGATCGATAAGAGAGGCGCCTCGAGCAACCATGCGAATCGCGAAAACCAGGTCAGTCGGCTTTGCATCTTTGAGTAGATACCCGCGTGCGCCCGCGCGCATCGCCTCAAAGACGTATTGGTCCTGCCTGTGCATCGTGAGCGCTATTATGCCTGAGTCGGGCATCTCGGTTGCCAGCTGTTCTATGGCAGCCACCCCGCCGACTACTGGCATGTTGATGTCCATGAGAACGACGTCCGGCTTCATCTCCCGGGTTCGGGCTATCGCGGTGAGACCATCGTCGGCTTCTCCCACAACCTCGAGGTCGTTTTCCATCTCGAGGAGTTGTCGAAGCCCCTCTCGGAAAAGAGTATGATCGTCGGCTATCAGCACCCGCACCTTCTTCATGCTTTCACCCCGGCACTCGGCATAGACTGACGCCATCTGTACACCACAACGTCTTCATTGTAGCGTATAGCGTATAATGATAGCACGTTGAAAGTGCATGATGTACAATGAGTTATCCACCCACAACTTCTCCAGCCAGAGGTCGCCGTGCGCAAGGTCTACATCGATCATCTAAGGCCAGGCCTCATCCTTGGCAAGACCATCTACAACGACAGGGGTGACATCCTTCTGGCGCGCGGCGTCAAGCTGACCTCTGGACACGTCGATGCGCTCCGCGGCCAGGGCCTGTACGCCGCGTACGTCATGGACGGATTTGCCGACGACCTGGAACCGCCAGACCTGCTTTCCGACAGGGTGCGCACCGCCACCTACAAGCATGTGCGCGACCTATTCGACGTCGCACAACTGACGGCTCCTCGTTCCTTTGAGGGATTTGCTGAAGGAGCGGCCGATTTCATCTCAGCGATGAGGCCTCGTCTCGCTCAGCTTTACAGCGACGTCGAGAGAATCGTCGACGAAGTCTCAAGCATAGCTACCATATCCGGCGTCGCGACGCTCAAGAGCCACGACACCTACACGTTCGAGCATTCCATCGAGGTGACTGTGGTTGGGACGATGCTGGGCGACAGGCTGTCCGTGCCCTCCGACGATTTGCGACAGCTGGCCCTGGGTTGCCTGTGCCACGATATCGGCAAACTCGCTGTGCCAGCGGAGATACTGCTGAAGCCGAGCAAGTTGACAGCCGAGGAGATGCGGGTAGTGGAGCAGCACCCACGAGCGGGCTTCGAGGCAGTTCAGCAGATAATGTCCAGCGAGGACATCATCGCTCGCCAGGTGGTTTGGCAGCACCACGAGAGGCAGGATGGATCCGGCTATCCCCGACATCTGCGCGGTGAGAACCGGTACGTTGTCCGCAAACAGATCGGACGGCCAAAGGACCTCATGCTCCCGGCTGCCGAAATCGCGACTGTGGCCGACGTCTACTCCGCGCTCGCCTCCGACCGGCCGTACCGCCGGGCGCTCGAGCCGCCGAGCATTCTTACGGCTCTGCATCAGATGGCTGGAACACACCTGAATCGCGAGATAGTGGGCGGTTTCGTGTCGATTTTGCCGGCCTATCCAGTTGGGACAGAGGTGGTGGTCATAT
>JAJYKO010000412.1 GCA_021788565.1 Chloroflexota bacterium | reverse complement strand
GTTGTTGAACCGCACCATGCTGCCGCCGGCTACCCCCAGAACCCTCACGTCCAGGGAGTTGACGTAGGTGCGGTGCCCTCCAATTTCGGCGTACTTGATCGTGGGCAGGCCGTGCCGGATAACCCCGATGTTGGTACTGGTCCCGCCCACCTCGAAGTAGATCCCGTCGGAGACCTTCAGGTACATCATGGCCCCGGCCACGCTAGCCGCGGGCCCGGAGAGCATCGTCAGCACCGGACGTTTGCGCATCTCCTGCGCGTCCATCACGCCGCCGTCTCCGCGCATGATCATCAGCGGGGCCGCGATTCCCGCCTCTCGCACGCTGCCCTCGGTCATGTGAGCAGTCTCCATCATCTTCGGCAGGATGCTGGCGTTGATGACCGCGGTTCGAGTGCGGGTGGTGAGTCCGTACAACTTACTGATCTCGTGCCCGCCGGTAGAGGGAATGCCCAGTTCAGACGCCACTCGCATCACCAGCTCCTCCGCGTCACCGTCGTCCACCCCGAAGGCCGAGGTAGCGACGATGACCCGAGCCCCTTCCTGGACCATCTCTTTCAGAGCGGAGGCGATCGCCCGCTCCGTGAGCTTGTCGGTGGTGAGAAAACGGTGGCTGGTGGTCAGGAACCGGCCCGGGGACACCTCAATCGTGCCCACGTTGGTCTGCCCTTTGGCGAGCAACCCTTCCAATCCGCTGGCGGTGCCGAGGATGCCGACGGGAGCCACGTCTCCTTCCAGGAGGGCATTGGTGGCCTGAGTGGTGCTGTGGGCCAGGAAGACCACGTCCGCCGGCTCCACGCTGGAGTTTTCGAGTACGGTGCGAAAAACCTCAACGACCCCTTTCGCGACTCCTTTCGGATCGGAGTGGGTGGTGAGGACCGAATAGCGGCCCACCACCTCATGAGTCACGTTATCGATCAGAACAGCCTTGGTAAAGGTGCCGCCGACGTCGATACCTATGCGATAGGGGCGGCGGCCTATGTCTAAATCCGGCAACTGATCCCTCCAACATTGCGCGATCCGCGTTGGTGACCCTCCTCCCTCTCCAAAGAACCGGAGAGGGAGGAGGGCAAGAGCAGGGCTACTTTCCCAGCATGAAGAAGGCGGCGAAGGTGGCAACGACCACCATGAGCATACCGAATGGAAGAGCCACCTTCAGGAACTGGCCGTGTGTGACCTTGGTGTACCCGATGGTCCACAGCGTCCAGGAGTTCGTGGGATCGACGCTACCCGACATCACGGTACCCGGGAACCACAGAGCGTACAGGAGTGGAATGGGAAGCACATTGGCCGCCCTCATGATGGCCACCAGGGCAGCTCCAGTCCCGATCACCTCCAGCGGACCGCGGTAGATGTTGCCAATCCCGCCGAGGATCGCGAAGAAGATCGCCGCGGCCAGCGCCGTGTGCGGGATAATGGGATCGAAGATCGGCTTGAGGGCACCGGAAACCTGCGGAGTCATGCCGGCCACGATGATCATGCCGCAGATGGTCCACAGGGCCGCGATTGTCGCGATGTCAGGGAAGGCGTCATAGAAGGCCTTGTTGAACAGGTTGATGTGCCCCTGGAAGCTCCTGTCCTTGTAGGTGGCCGCCAGGGCGATCACGATGCTGACCAGGAAAGTGGGAATGATCTGCCACTGCAGGACAATCACCATGAAGACCGGCACCAGCGGCACCACATAGGTGTAGTACGGGGTCCGTTTTCGCCTGGCCGGCTGGACCGAGGCCAGATCCACCGTTGCTGAATGGCGCACGCCGCGCATCCTCATGTGCACATTTACCATCAGCCAGGCAGCAAGAATGTATACGATCATGCCGACTACCCAGACGTTGAGCCACGGCTCCGTATAGGCTATTCCGGGAAACAATGGCTTCATGGTCCCAAACTGCACCAGATTGACGAAGGTACCGGCGCCAATCCCCATGGTGAACGCGGGTGCCGCGACGGCTGGAGGAACGCCCTGGCTCATCATGATTGGAATGGCGATGACGCCGATGGCGATGGCTGCGCCAACACCATACATGGAGGTGAAGAGCAGCGCCGTCACCAAAGTGACGACCATCGCCGTCACGATGGGCCGGTCGCCGGCCAGTTCTACCGCCGACCGAATAACGCTCTCGGCGATCCCGGTTTGAACCAGAACCTGGGCAAACCAGGCGCCGAAGACGATGATGATGACAGAGCTGGCATACTGGGTACCACCACCCTGGAGGACTTTATTCTGAATATCGTCGATGTTAATTCCGGACAGCGCCGACCAGGCGATGGCCAGGATGATCAGCATGACGACCGGGCTCTGGCCCTTGACGATGGCCACCACGACGGCCAGGAAGGCGATCAGCAACAACAAACCGGTAAACAGTTCCATGGCCAACCTCCGTTCTCCCTGAATTCTCTTCGAGACTCGACCCGCCAATTACTGCTTGAGCTACACGCCCAGAAGGTAACAGCCACACTCAACCGGTTCTTTCCTACATCGCCACCTCCAAACCACGATTGTCGCATTCGGGGCTCACGTCGCAGAAACGCGTCGGGCCTTCGAATCCAGCACTGGGGAAAAAGGCGGCATTGTCGGAACGGGGCATCATTGGATGGAGGCTTCGTTGCCGACAGCTTCGACACACGACCGAGATGGAAACGCCGACCTCCTGGAGTCGAGCCTTCAGTCGGTCGCCCGGGAACGTCCCGCCAAAGCGTCGATTCCCGGGCTTGCACAACCACCCTGGCTGAGCGCTAGATCGAGATGGGATAACGGCCATACTCGAAGGCTGCCTCTCGCATCGCGTTGAAGTTCGCGAGCGGCACGTACTCCGGTATGGAGTTGGCCGAAGCCAAGGCGTATCCGCCGCCCCTGGCCAGGTCGTGAATCCTCTGCCGGACTTCTTCTCGCACCTCATCGGGCGTCCCTCGGGTCAAGGTATAACCCAGGTCTATGTTCCCGAGAAGGGAGATCCGCGAGCCGTATTTCTGCTTGATCTCGTTGATATCCATGGCCTTCGGCTCAATGGGGTCGAGCCCATCGAAGTCGCACGCCACGATGTCGTCCAGCACTGCCTGCAGAGCACCGTCGCTGTGGTAGATCACGAGCCGTCCTCGATCGTGGGCCACGCGATTCGCCTCCTTGTACCAGGGGAACAGATGGGCGCGCAGAACCCGCGGGTTGACCATCAATTGGGTGGAGAAGGCGATGTCGTCCGCGTGCCAGACCGCGCCCACGCAATCGAACTGAAGCATGTTCTCGAAGACGCGGTACTGGAACTGGCCAACCTTCTCGAAGACGCGATCGATCAGGCCGGGGTCGTCCGCTTGAGCCATGCTGAAACCTTCCAGACCCATGAGCCACCACACAGAGGTGAAGATCTTGCCCAGGATCGCGATGACCTTGATCTTCGGCGGCAGGAGTGAGCCGATCTTTTCGAACTTGCTGTAGTCCAGGGCGTCGGGATCGGGCCACTCAATCGAGTCGAACTCTTCGCGAGTGGTGATCAACCCCTTGCCCTCGGTGGCCCAGCTCCGCTCCTGCATCTCGTCGGTATCCGCGGCGTAATTGGACTCGATCTGGTGCATGGACTGGCGCTTAATAAGTGGGGTGAGTTGCAGACCCTGCTCGATGGGGAAGTGATCGAACCCTGCCTTGTACCAGAACTCGACCTCATCCTCCAAGCCGCGGACCGGCCGGCCCAAAATACCTTCCTGCAGGATCTTGTGGACGCTGATGTCCCCCAGCGGCACGCGGTCGGGCTCCTTGTCCCGAAGCAACATGGTGCGGAAACGCTCGAAATCCGGCTCCATCATGTTCGCGCGCCGCCGGTGGTTGCCAGACTCGCATGGTACATAATGATCTCCTCCCAACTCAATTCTGCTAAAGGCTGTAATCGCTGACGGTTGCAATCGAGGCTTCGTCGGGCGCTGTGGACGAAAACGCTTCCTTGCTCAGGTTCAAGTGCCGGTGCATGGACTCCTCGGCACCCGCGACGTCACGCCTCTTGATGGCATCCAGAATTCGCCTGTGGTTCTCGTGGCGTTCGGCCACATGGCCGTAAGTGAACCCCTTGTGACCCATCTTGTGTATCATCTCGACGAGGGGGCGCGTCATCACGACAAAGAGTGGGTTGTGGGTGGCGCCGGCCAGGGCTGCATGAAACTCAATGTCGCCCACCATGAATTGCTCGAGATCATCCAGGTGGTCGTCCATAACCTGGACGGCCGCTTCCATCCTGGCGATATCCGCATCGGTT
Source organism: Chloroflexota bacterium (assembly GCA_021788565.1). The sequence goes on along the minus strand of JAJYKO010000412.1, from coordinate 1,630 downwards.
GCCCGCTCTGCCGCAAGCCTCGCGGTGGAGGATTCCGTGCACCAGCGGGCCTCATACAGGTCATCTGAGCTGCAGTCCTGCATGCGATACGCCACATTGAGAGAAGAGCTAACGGTTCGATAGCCAGGATCAGTCACGAAGGCCCCCCGGCCATTCCGAGACGCAAGGAGACCGCGCTCTTCCAGGAGTTTGATGGATTCGCGGATCACGGGGCGGCTGACACCGAAACTGGAGCCCAGCTCGCGCTCCGAGGGGAGCTTGTCGCCGGGGCGCAGACGATTGCCGAGGATGAGGTCCTCGATGCGGGTGGCAATCTGCTCGGTAAGGCGTACCGGCGCGAGCTTATCGAAAAAGGCGTCTGTCATGTCCAGCGCAAAGGGGACAGAATACACCCGGCACGGGTGGTATCGCTGCTTGGCTGTCAGGCTGTCTTACCACTTACGCACATAGAATATGCCGGCGCCCTCAGGTTGTCAATACCTCAGCCACGATCGTGCTGCCGACGCTTTGGACCGCTCACCGGCTGTACTTCTTCAGCACGGCCCTGTTCACAGTCGCGCCGATGCCAGGCTCCTGGGGGATGGGAACCATGCCGTTCACCATCTCGACCGGGTTCTCCACCAACTCCGTGCGGAAGGGATGGGCGGACTGGTCATACTCCAGCAGCGGCTCCGTCTGCCCCCTGGAAATTGGATTCGGCGGGATCACCGCGAGGAACTGGAGCGAGGCGGCCAGCCCGATCGCTGTGCCCCACACATGGGGGTTTATCATCATCCCAGCAGCCTGCGACAGGGTCATGATCTCGCTCAAGCCAGTGAACCCGCCACCTGCCGCGATATCCGGCTGGAGCACGTCCACCGCGCGCTTGACCACCCATGGCCAGAAGCCGTACCGCGTGAACTCGTTCTCGCCCGCGGCCAGCAGCAGCTTTGGCGCCATTCGGCGCAGCTCCACGTAGCCATCCACATCCTCAGGCGAGATCGGCTCCTCAAGCCAGTAGATATCCACTGGATCCAGCTCTCGAACGAGCCTCCTGGCAATCGAAGCGTTGTAGGCGTGGTTGGCATCCAGCATCAGCCGCACGTCGCCCCCAACGGCATCCCTGATCTTCGCCGCGACTCGAAGATCCTGAGCTAAACCAAACCCGATCTTCACCTTCATCCCGCGGAAGCCATTGGCCCTGTGAGCCAGCGCCTCTTCAACCAGTGCGCCGTCGTCCATTCCCTCTCGCCGGTAAAACCCAGTGGCGTAGGGCTCTACGTTCGTCCGGAACGATCCCCCAAGCAGTTGGTGAACGGGCTTGTTCAGGGCTTTGCCCAAGATATCCCAGAGGGCGATGTCCACGGCACTGATCGCCCCGATGACCGCCCCCTTCTGCCCGAAATCCTTTGTGCGGTTGTACATCTGCTCGAACAGGACGCCCACGTCGAAGGGGTCTCGCTGGAGGATCACCTCCTTCAGGGACGACTCCAGCGTGGCCCTGGCTATCTCGGGGGGTTGCAGGCCGTGGCAGAGACTCTCGCCGAAGCCGCTGATCCCCTCGTCGGTGACCAGTTCCACCACCATGCTGCTTCTCTTCGACACCACGCCGGGCTGGGAGAAGAAGAACGGCGTGTCCAGGGTCGCCTGG
>JAJYKO010000411.1 GCA_021788565.1 Chloroflexota bacterium | reverse complement strand
ACGGAGTGCCGCACGTCGATGTGGGCAGCGTGATGATCCACAATCTCCGGGCGCTCCTGCTCCATAACCTCCAGCAATTGCGGGGACCTTATGTCGACTTCGTACAGCCTAGCCTTAGGGTTAACGTTGGCTCGGTTCCCAGAGGAGATGTTATCCACCACCACCACCTGGTGTCCGGCGCCGACGAATGCGTCTACTACGTTCGAGCCGATGAAGCCGGCCCCGCCTGTTACCAGAATCTTCACTGTCTTCCTCCAAGCTGCAACTCCACTTTGTCGCCGGCTACGATGCCGTTCTTCTGGTAGTATCCCTGGTTCGCCTCGATGGCATACCTGTATAGCTTCGCCGGATAGTGCAAGTTCTCGGTTTCGGGCTGCATATCCTGGATCTCGACGATCGTCCCGTCCGAGGAAATCCAGGCGATGGAGAGGGGAATGAGGGTGTCCTTCATCCAGAAAGGCGTCTGCGTGTCAGAGGGGAAGACGAACACCATGCCCGAATCGGGGGCCAGGTAAGTTCTATTCATCAGCCCTTTTTCCATGGAAGCTGGTGCGTCCGCGATCTCCAGCTTTATGTACACCTGCTTGCCGGAGGCAGTTGTAAAACGTGCGTAGGGTGGGCTTACTGGAGCGGCGCCCGAGCCGGTGGGTGCTGTAGCCGAAGCGGTCGGTTGCGCCGTTGGGGTCGCGGGTCGTGCCGTGCTGGTGAGTGCCGCCGTAGGAGCCGTTGTGGGCGCGGGCTTCGTCGGCGCGGCAGCGGGCGGAAGAGGCGCAGTCGTCGACGTGGGCTGCAGGGTAGGTAGGGCCGTTGCTGTATGCGAGGGCGGTGTCGCGGTGGGCGACGAAGGGGCAGCCGGCACTGCGGACGCGGGAACAGTTGGCGCGGACGTGGCGGCGGGGGTGGGAGCCTGAGGCGTCGCGGGCGCGGAGCAGCCGGCCAGCGCAATCAAGAGCACGGCCGCCGCCAGGATTAGAGATGCTATAGAGTTCTCTCCCACTCGCCCCGTCACACGTCACGCTCGCTGCAACGGCGCAAAGCTCAGGGCCAGCTTCTTGACCCCCCGCTGCTCGAAGGCCACCGTGACCTCTTCGTCCCCACGCTGCATCTGGCTGGAAACAACGACGCCGTTTCCGAAGGCCGGATGGTACACCCTATCGCCGGGCTTGAACTGGGTCTCCGTCGGCCCTGGAGCGGCCGGGGATTGGGCGGCCGTTCGCGACAGCGTGGTACGAGGGCGAGGGGGCATGGGAGCCGGCCGCTCTGCCTTCTTGCCGTTCGTCCCGGTCCATCCGTTTGGCTCGGTAAATCTGCGGCCCGGACTCGACACGCTGAGCGGAGACGGTTTGACACTACCAGTCGCGTGCGCCCCGCTCCCGTCGGCGAGTCCAGGCGGGATGTCCGCGAGGAAGCGCGACGGCTCGTTATAGTTCATGTTGCCGTACAGGGTTCGTCGGGTGGCATATACCAGCCAGAGCCGCTGCATAGCACGCGTGACGCCCACGTAGCAAAGGCGGCGTTCCTCCTCCATCGCGGCCGGATCGTCGAAGGACCGGGAGTGCGGGCAGATCCCATCCTCCATCCCGACGATGAACACGCACGGATACTCCAGGCCCTTGGCGGCGTGGAGGGTTATCAGCGTTACGCCCTCCTCCTCTTCCTTAAGGCCGTCCACGTCGGACATCAGGGTCGCCTCTTCCAGGAACATGTCCAGGGCCGACTCCGGGGCGAGCTGCTCGTACTCCTTGGCCACGGTGCGTAGCTCCTGGACGTTCTCCCAGCGCTCTCTCCCCTCATCAGTGCCGTCCAGCACGAAGGCCCGGTACCCGGTCCGCTCGACCGTCTGATCCAGCAGCTGCTCTATGCCCAGTACCGACCTCTCCTGAAGGAGACCGTCCATCATCTCCAGGAAAGCCGAAAGCGAGTGGCGCACCCTGGGCGCCAACTGCGGTCCCTTGCCAGTGGGACCATCGTCAGAAACGGCCACGCGCATCGCGTCGAACAGTGAGACCCGGCGCTGCTCGGCGATTCGCTCCAGTTCGGCCATGGTTCGATCGCCGATCCCTCGTGGGGGCATGTTCACCACCCTCAGGAGGGCCACCCCATCGGCGGGATTCTGCAGGAGCCGCAGGTATGCGAGGATGTCTTTCACCTCTCGGCGTTCGTAGAAGCGAACCCCGCCCACCAGCTTGTAGCGGATGGTGTAGTGGCGGAACGCCTTCTCCAGCGCTCGCGACTGGGCGTTTGTCCTGTACATCACCGCGAAGTCGCGGAGCCTGTGGCCGCCGCGGCTCACGAGCCGCTCGATCTCGCGGGCGACGTAGGACGCCTCCTCCTCCTCGTTAAAAGCCTCGAAGATGGTGATCGGGCCCCCCTTGGGGTTCTCCGTCCACAGCCTCTTGGCCTTGCGCTTCGTGTTGGCGCTGATTATCCCCTGCGCAACCTCGAGAATCGTTCCGGTCGATCGATAGTTCTGCTCCAGCAGCACGACCTTCAGATCCGGGTAGTCCTGCTCGAAGTTGAGAATGTTTCGGATGTCGGCGGAGCGCCAGCTGTAGATCGACTGATCCGGGTCGCCCACCACGCAGACGTTGCGGTGCTTTCCGCCCAGCTGCTTCACGAGCGCGTATTGGGCTACGTTAGTGTCCTGGAACTCGTCCACCAGCAGATGGAGATAGCGCTCCTGGTACCGCTCCAGCACGTCGGGGTTGGTCCGGAAAAGCTCCTCCGTGGTTACCAGCAGGTCGTCGAAATCCAGCGCCCCGTTTTGTCCCAGCAGTTCCTGATAGCGGCGGTAGACGCGAGCCACCACCTCTTGCCGGTAGCTCTGGGCGAACTCGCTGTACTGGAGCGGATCCCTCAGCTCGCTCTTCGCGGAAGAGATCTCGCTCAGGCAGCCGCGCGGCGAGAAACGCTTCTCGTCGATCTCAAGCTCCTTCAGTACCTTCTTCACCAGGCTCAGCTGATCGTCCTCGTCGTAGATGACGAAGTGAGAGTTGAGGCCGACGTGGTCCGCCTCGCGCCGCAAGATGCGAGAGCAAGTCGCGTGAAAGGTTCCGACGGTCAACCCCTCGGCGTCCCGTCCGACCAGCTTAGCCAGCCGGACTTTCATCTCCGTGGCGGCCTTGTTGGTGAAGGTCACGGCCATGATGTGATGAGGACTCACTCCCTCGTGCTGGATGAGATTGGCGATGCGGTGGGTGATAACCCGGGTCTTGCCGGAGCCTGGTCCCGCGAGAATCAAGAGGGGTCCCAAGGGAACGATAACGGCTTCCCGCTGAGCGGGGTTCAATCCTTCTAGAAGACTCAACCAACTCTCCTGTGACGGCTGCTGTTCAGGGGAATTATAGCATCGGGGCAGGCCTCGGCGAACCGACAAAGCCACCGTCCACAACTTCGTGCCTTCTTGTACGGGAAAACCCTTGACGAGCCTGAAAGAGGAAGCTACTATACCATGTGGTTCATAAACAACGGATAGTATTAGCCGTGCGCAGGACTACACATTTACACGGCTGTCCCTCGGTAACGTTGGTTCCGCACTGCTAGCCGTCCGTGCTCGTCGCGATTCACAGCTCTCCTGCGGCCTGGCAGGATTCGCTGCCCGCATCGAGTAGTCTGCTCCAAGGAGGCTCTGACACCGCCAGATTTTGGACCGCGTCTCAAAGACGAGCCGAGAGCGGCGTGGGCTGGCACCCCAAGAGACTAACCGTTCGACCCAAAAAAAGTGGGAGGGAGGAACCACCAATGGCACTGAAGCCTAAGGGTCTACTGGCCCTTGGCGTCATCGTGTTGCTGGCGCTGGGCGCATCAGCGGGCACGCTGTTCGCGGCCGAACAGCAGCAGACAACCAAGCCGGCCCCACCGGTGGCCAAACTGGCGATCGTCCCCGTGGCCGCCAATCCGGATGACCCCAACGTTATCACCGCAACCCTATCCGACGGCAAGACCAAGGTTCAGGAAGGGACCACAGGTCTTAGCAACGTTTCCATCGGTGTCCCGGTCACGCTGTCGGGATCCCCAGCCGACCCGAAATCACCCGTGACCAAGTACGCTTGGACCCTGACCTCTCCGGATGGTTCCAAGGCTAAGCTGGATGCGACAGACAAGCCGACCGTCAAGTTCACCCCGGACCTTTCCGGCGTCTACAAGGTGGACGTGGTGCTGAGCAACGACGGCGGCTCCAGCCCAATGGCGTCTGTCCAGATCCATGCCGGCGCGTACATTGGGACAGGAATCGGCAACTGCTTCCGCTGCCATCCTCAGATTACGCAGGGCTGGTCGCAGACCGGTCACGCCACCATGCTCAAGGTACAGCTCAACGGTGGCAGCGACCCGAAGACCAGCCACTACTCTGAGTCATGCATCCGCTGCCACACCACCGGCTACGACATCGGCGTACAGAACGGCGGTTTCGCCGACATGCAGGCGCAGACCGGCTGGAAGTTCCCCGCTCTGGCCGATATCCAGGCGGGCAAGGATAACTGGGCCAACGTCCCGGTTATGCTGCAGAACGTATCCAATATCCAGTGCGAAGACTGCCACGGCCCTGCCAAGGACCACGTGACCAACGGCACCGCGATGACCGCCAGCCTGGATGAGGGCGTGTGCAACGTCTGCCACAACGGCGGCGGACACCACATCAAGGGCGGCCTGTTCGCGAACTCGGCTCATTCCATCAAGACCGCCCAGGCGTGGACCTATCCTACCGGCCCGAGCCGGCAAGACTGCGTCCGCTGCCACTCCGGCAAGGGTTACATCAGCTTCCTGCAGAACCCCACAGACAAGGCAGCATGGGACAACACCATGCAGACCGTCACCTGCGCTGTCTGCCACGATCCTCACAGCGCCGCGAACCCCGACCAGCTGCGGATCGTCGGCAAGCCTATCCAGGCCGCTGGCGTAACTAAAGACTTCGGGCTCTCGGCCACCTGCGTAGAGTGCCATAACGCCCGAACATCCACCAGTCCGGAACAGGATGCTTCTAACAACAACTTCCCGCACTACAGCGCCGGCGCGGAGATGCTGAGCGGAACGGGAGGCATCACCTACGGCCAGACCGTTCCCAACTCACCGCACTACCTGATCGTCGGAGCCGGACCTGTGGCAGACCCGTCGGATCCGAGCGGCAAGACGCTGCTGTTCGGCGGCAACACCCCAGGCTCATGCGTGGCTTGCCACATGTATCCGAATCCTGCCAACGCGAAGGATCCCAACCATCTGACCGTTGGCGACCACTCCTTCAATACCATCAGCCCGGATGGCAAGTTCGAGTATACGGCCGAGTGCCAGAGCTGCCATCCCGGCATCAAGGACTTCAACTTCCAGGCGAAGGCCGACTACGACGGCAACGGCAAGGTGGAAGGTGTCCAGACCGAGGTTGCCGGGCTGCTGACCAAGCTGCAGCAGGCGATCGCTGACTCCGGCATCAAGCCGATCAAGGGCCATCCGTACTTCGATCAGTCCAATATGCAGTACTGGAACCAGAAGCAGAAGGACGCGATCTACAACTATCTGTTCGTGCGTGGAACCGAGGACAACAACGGCAAGGCGAATGCTATCCACAACTTCGATCGAAGCGTCGCTCTGCTGCAGCTGTCCTACAAGGATCTGACTGGCCACGACGTCCCGGGCGCAACCCTGATGAAGTAGCCAGCGATCTAAGCCAAAGCCAGGATGAAACCCGCGGGGTCTCGGGGATCACAGCGCGTCAGTTCAGGATCAGGGGCCAAAGACCCCGCGGGTTTGATCGCCGCTTTACTTTAGGAGAAACCTGGGCCGGCTTTCGGCTCGGGCTCGGCATTCATAGTGAGGGCTCGGATCGCGAACGATCCGAGCCCTCATCCGTTCGAGCGCCCTCGCCCTCGCCGCCCACGC
>JAJYKO010000410.1 GCA_021788565.1 Chloroflexota bacterium | reverse complement strand
GGCGCCGTACCGACCACGGCGGCGAAACCGGGCGCGGTGCCGTCCACAAACTCCACGCCCCTCTGGCGCAGAATGACGTCATCGGCAGCGCCGAGGTAGATACCTTCCACGGGGTTCGGTCCGATGACATACTTGAGGGCCTCGATGGCCTCCTCGGCAAAGAGGGTCGCGACGCCGGCATCCAGCGTCTCGCCCAAGTATGGCAGCCAGCGCCGCTCGGCGGGAACCACCGGAAGCAGCTCCTTGGCCCGGGTCAACACGGGCTCCAACTCGGAGAGCTTGGTGACCTTTCGACCAGTAAAGCCGTAGATGACCGGCAAGAAGTAGCCGGTGTTCGGGAACGCGACCGGTTCGTTCGGACCCTTCGCGTCTATGGCCTCTTTGAGCCTGGCCTCCGCCTTGGCCACAATGGCGTGAGCGCCTTCTATAGCCGCAGTAGCAATTATCTTAGACACTCAGCTCCCTCCTTGCCTCCATGTCGAAGAGGACGCGCTCCTTCTTAGTATCGATACCCAGAGCCTTTCGCTTCTTCTGGATGTGCTCGACACTCTTCTCGTAGATCTTGCGCCAATCGGCCTCGAACTCGACTCTGCCGCCGAACTTCTCGTCCCATCCGGTGGTCATCAGGTCCACGACCTTCTGGCTCGCCTTGACCGGACTGGTCACGCCCATCAGGACGTAGGCCCCGCTGGCGGCGCAATAGGTCGCGATAGCCAGCGCCTTTTCGCTCATCCACTCAGGGGCGATACCGACCGCTGGGATATCGCTGATGTCGTCTCCGAGACCACCCTCTTCAACTACGGCCGTTAGAACGGTCAGGATCCTGGAATTGTCTACGCACGAGCCCATGTGGAGAACCGGTGGCATCCCCGTCGCTTCGCAGATGGAGCGCAGGCCAGGGCCCGCGTATTCCAGGGTCTCACCGAGCATCAGCCCGTACTTGCCACTCGCGATCGCCCCGCAACCGGTCTGAACCACCAGGTAGTCGTTCGCGATGAACTCTTTGACCAGGTTGAAGTGAGCGTCGTCGTGCACGGCCCTCGGGTTATTGCAGCCGATGATCGCCACGGCTCCCTGGATACGTCCGTCGATGATCGCGTCGTTCAATGGCCGGAAGGAGCCGCGATAACGGCCGCCTAGCATGTACTCGATGTACTCGTGTGAGAAGCCGGCTACCAGGTCCGATCCCTGGTTCGGGATGTGGGACTTCTGTTTGTTCCGGTTCGGGAAGTTGTCGATGGCGTCGCGGACGATCTGCTTCGCCGTCTCTATGGCCTTGTTCTCGTGGAACTCAATGTGAGTGGCCCCTTCGATGCGGGCCTTTGGAGATGTGGTCACGAGTCTGGTGTGGAACCGCTTCGCGAGCGGGACCAGCGCCTGCATTACGCACTGGATGTCCACGACCATTGAGTCAACGACGCCCGTTAGAATGGCGAGCTCCTGATCCAGGAAGTTGCCCGCGGGTGGGATGCCGTGGCGCATCAGGATCTCGTTGGCGGTGCAGCAGATGCCGGCCAGGTTGATCCCATTGGCGCCCTTGGATTTTGCGTACTCGATCAGTTCAGGATCCATGGAGGCCACCACGATCATCTCGGAGAGCGTCGGCTCGTGACCGTGCACGACCACATTGACCTCGTCCTCCTTGAGCACGCCAAGGTTGACCTCGCTGAGAACCGGCTTCGGCGTACCGAAGAGGATATCAGAGATGTCCGTGGCCAGCATACTGCCGCCCCAGCCGTCGCCGAGGGCCGTGCGGACAGCCTGGTTCAGGACGTGATCGGCATCCTGGTCCGCGCCCATGTGGGTGGAGTGCATCATCTGGACGATCTCGCGGTCGATGCCCCGGGGGCCGACCCCTTGCTTACGCCAGATCTCCTGCCGCTTCTTAGGGGCGCGGGAAAGGTATGTAAGTTCACCCGTCTGCTGGCCGAAATTGGCCAAAGCCTTGTTCCCGACGTCTAGGGCGATCTGTTCCTTGGTGCGCGACCCGATCTCGATGCCCAGCATCTCGGCGACGTGCATCAATTTCGTGAGGTCCTTGATCTCGTACCCCGGGGCTTCTCCCTTGGCCGCGGCGATCAGCGCCATCGCGAGGTCGCGGCCGTGGTCGGAGTGCGCAGCGGAGCCGCCGGCCACCGCCCTGGCGTAGTTGCGGGCCACGATGGTCGGCAGGGTAGCCCCGCAAATGCCGGTCAACAGCTCTGCGTTCTTGCCGACCAGCCGGCACGGTCCCATGTAGCATACCCGGCAGCAGGCGCCTTCAGCACCGATCGGGCAAGGCTTCATGCTCTCCGCTCTGCTGAAAGCCGTCGAGTATCCATTCGTACTCGCAATCTCGAGCATTTCAGCGCCGGCGGGGTTGATAGTCTTGCTGTTTCCGTTGAGATGCACAACGGCCGGGAGAACGTACTTGCCTAGATCACCCATAGTCATCTCCTTACATATAGCTGTCCGCGCTCACGGGCAACAAGGCACTTCCACAGCTCTCGAAAGGCACGTGCCACCACGCACTTCGACCTCTCAAGAGGGCTAAACAAAGATTAGAGGGAATCGGCAGCGTCAGTCGTGCAGACGTTGGGAAATACTGTACTCGCGTCTCGTGAGGGAGTCCACAGCCTCGCACCGGTTCTGTCCCTATGCTTCCCACCCAGCTTCGGGTGGCTGAGGAAGCTCCTACGCTTCTTCATCTCCTTTCTATGAGACGATCCTCATGGCTAGGTTGGTGGAGGGGCATCGCAGCTGTCCGCACCACCGTAGACTGACCCAACCAGAAATAAGGGCGCACACACTGCGCCTGCAAAAGACATGGGAGGATTTACAAAGCTTAGCGTAGTATAAACCTTCCTCGGACCTTGTCAAGGCGCCACGAGATTGTGTCTTCCGGCACGATTGTACGCGGCAGGCCGAGGTGCTATTATCCATTCAGCTAATTACCGCGGGGAACAAAATGTCCTTCAGGTTTCGTCTCTGGACGATGACTCTCATTTCCTTCGGCGTCTTCACGGTCTGGGTGTTCATCCACGATACCCTCGTCCCGGGTCTTTCCGCCACTGCTTCACGCGGAGTTGTGGCAATCACGGCGTGGATCTTCGGCATAGCCGGGACAATCGTCATCACCAAGTTTCACCGCCGCGCCGAGAAGCTTGCGGAGAAGTCGGCTCGCGACGAAACGGCAATCGAGATGGCCGGAGCCGTCGCCCACGAACTCAACCAACCCCTCACCATCATAATCAGCACGTCGGAACTAATCAGCAGGCGTGACCCGACAAAGGACGACCTGAGCCCCTACCTCAACCAGCTCATCGACGCGTCGGAACGGATGGCAGACATTGTTCAGAAGCTCGAGCACGTCACGGGCTACCGTAGCAAACCGTACGCAGGCGGCGTAAGGATAGTCGACCTGGATGGGGCGAGCAAATAGGGGCGGCTGGCCGCCCCTACGACTCGGGATCGCTCAACAGCTTCGCGACAGACGGAAACGCCTCCAGATTCGTGTGCGGAAGGAAGAGACCCGAGATGTACTCTTCCATGAAACGGTTGTCGGCGGAGAGCTCGAGGTAGGTCATCTTGCCGGCGACCTCCTCGGTCACCGCCCTTGCCTGCCGCGACACGAGGCACGAGTATGCGCCCAAGGCCGAAGTGTTGCCCAGATAGTGGAACACGTCCCACGGTAAATCGGGCAACAAGCCGATCTGGATTGCCTTTTCGACGTTGATATATCTCCCGAAGCCTCCACCGATCAGCACCTGCTCGATGTCGGCGAACGACATCCCCACACTCCCCAGCAGCACGGAGAACCCCGCGTAGATCGCCGCCTTGGTTCGCATAAGGTTGTTGACGTCCACCTCGGTGATGACTATGTCCTGGCCCTCGGCCGTTTCGCCGCTCCACGCAACCACGTACTCGCCGCCGTGATCCCCCTGCCGGATTCGAGGCGTTCCCACCTCCATGTTCATCCGGCCACCCTTGTCGATGACGCCAGACAAGAACATCTCCGCGAGCAAGTCGATCATCGCAGATCCGCAGATACCCAGCGGAGCCTCGTCTCCAATGACGTGGTACCGAGTTTCGAAGTCGTCGCGGTCGATCTCCACCTTCTCGATCGCGCCTCGGGTCGCCCTCATGCCGTGCTGCACCCCCGCGCCCTCGAAAGCGGGGCCGGCAGAGCAGGCACAGGTGATGAGCCAATCGCTGTTCCCCAGCACTATCTCGCCGTTGGTACCCACGTCGATGAACAGCGTGAGCTTATCTGTCTTCCACATGCCGGAACTAAGCACGCCCGCGGTGATGTCACCGCCCACGTAGGAGCCCACTCCAGGCAACGTTACCACCAGGGCATTGGGATTGACGTCGATCCCCAGGTCGCGAGCCAGGATGGGAGGATAGTGGTTCACGGCCGGAATGTACGGCTCCTCCCTGACGTACTTCGGGCTGATGCCAAGGAAGAGATGGCTCATAGTGGTGTTCCCGGCTACCATAACCTGGAGCACCTCATCCGACCGAACTTTCGATCTTCTGAACACGTCGGCGAGCAGTCCGTTGATCGTGGAGATCACCAACTGCTGCATCTCTTTGAGGTTGTCGCCCTTGACGGAGTAGATGATCCGGGAGATAACGTCCTCGCCACGGGCGATCTGCGCGTTGTAGACTGAAGCCACGTCCAGGACCTTGGCCGTTCGCAGGTCCACCAGGTATACCACCACGGTAGTGGTCCCGATGTCCACGGCCACCCCGAACAGGCGGCTGGTCTGGTCGCCGGGCGCCATCCTTATGAGGCGGTTGGAGCCATCCCCGGCCACGCTGTCGTAGAAGGCCGTCACCTGCCAACCTGCGCTCCTCAACGTCTCAGGGAGTAGACGGATGGCATCAAGCCCGGCGGACAGCTGGTTGACATTCTGCTTAGCCAGTTCCCTGCGAACGCGGCTAAGGTCGTCGGTATTGTCCTCAAGACTGGGGGCCTCGATGGAGAGGGCAGCCGCTCCAACCGCAGGCTCGATCTTGTCCTGCCAACCGGCCGGCAAGGCGATGCGATCCGCCTTAGCCTCGCCAACAGGAACCTCGCGTCCTCTTTGTGCAGGAACCAGGACAGTTGCGTCCTGCGCCACGACGCTCTGGCAAGCCAGAACCCACCCCTCCGCAGCCAGAGAAGGCTTGATCAGGGCTGTGCCGGGGGAACTGACCTGACCAGCGGCGACCTGAACCTTGCATCGGCCGCAACGCCCTTGGCCGCCGCAGGGAATGTCGACACCGACACCAGATGCTTTCAGAGCATCCAGTAGGCTGACGCCAGCCTCGACGTCAACCAACTTATCTTGCGGAAGAAATCTTACGACCGGAATGGAAGTCCCCTCTAGCTGGGAAAACCCAGATCACAAATGTAGGAGGTAGGGGTATCTTAGCAGAGGCCCAGAGCGGTTTGCAAGCAGTATGGCCAATGATATGCTCGTGCAGATGCTCTCAGGGATGACCGCCTTGCCGCCCCTTGGGTTGCCGAAGCGCTGAACAACATCGCCATGGTCCGCTTCTTTATCGGTGAGTACCAGATGGCCATACCGGTCCTGGACGAGGCCCTCGCGAAGGCCGAACGGCTGCTGCGCCAGGCCATCGACAAGCTGTCTACTTCCGGCGCCGGCCGCGACTTGGCGCGCGCCCACTACCACCTCGCCCGTACACTCTTCGCTAAACCGGACCGCGAGTGTGCCCTGACCGAACTGGAGGCCAGCCTGGAGCTGCGTCGCGGCCCGTGGTACGACCAGTTCATGGTAGCCGAGGGGCAAGGGGTTGAGGGCAACGCCGGCTCCTCTGGGATCATTCCACAGTGTCGATTTGGGCGCGCTGCAGCCTCCCCGAGTAGTCCACGAAGACCGACTTCCACTCCGTGA
>JAJYKO010000409.1 GCA_021788565.1 Chloroflexota bacterium | reverse complement strand
CGTCCGACAAGGGACGAGACTTTGAGGGCCTCGCGGTACCACCCTGGTTGATGCGAGCCTGGCTGCGCATCCACTCAGCGGAGTATAACAGCTCCGCGTCCTGACTCAGGATTACTGGCGCGCGGTCTTCGTTGCGCCGGCCGTTCACCCTGGCTGCTCCGGGGCGAGTTCGAGATGCTCCTCCGCACTGGGCTTTCACCTACCCCCAGTTCGCTGGGCTTCGGGGCCACCCTACTACTCCCCATCAACGCTTCTTGGTATTCAGTTCCTGGATGCGCGGGAGTCTAACACAGTTGGATTCGCCCTGTCAACAAAACCCGTGCGAGGGTTATAGTATCAACGAAAAGCGACACGTACACGGAGGTGCCCTATGAAGCTGGCCGAAGGGATCGAAGTGCTGGAGTTGACAAGCGATCTCGCGGGACGCCAGATGACCATTTACCCAGTTCTGTTTACCGACCGTGAGGGCGCGACGTTGGTCGACACGGGCATGCCCGGGCAGTTATCCGCGCTCGTGGCCGCAATCGAAGCCGCGGGGGTCTCGCCCGTGAGCCTGCGGAGGATTGTCCTCACTCACCAGGATATGGACCACATCGGCAACGCTCGTGAGTTGCAGAGCAGGTCGGGGGCGGCTGTCCTGGCCCATGAGGAGGAGGTCCCCTACATCCAGGGCGAAAAGCGACTGCTCAAGTTCGACCCCTCGCGCTTCGAGGCCATGCTGGCCACGCTGCCGGAGGCCGCGCGGGATAGCGCACGCGCCATATTCTCATCCCCTCCCTCGGCTCACGTCGATCAGCAACTGCACGACGGCGACGTTATCCCTGTGGGCGCTGGGGTTCGAGTCGTCTATACTCCCGGTCACACGCCGGGGCACATCAGCCTGTACGTCCCATCCCATCGGCTCCTGATCGCGGGAGACGCCTTGCGGGTGGAAGACGGGCAGCTAGTTGGACCAGGCGAGTCTAACACGCCCGACATGGAACGGGCGTTGCACTCGGTGCAGAAGATGGCTGAGTTGGAAGCGGAGACGGTTGTCTGCTACCACGGCGGACCTTTCGGGCCGGGGGCAGGAGGACGGCTCAAGGAGATAGCCGGCCGATAGCCGAGTGCTCGACACTGGATAGAGCTGGCCGGGGCCGAGAAACGGCTGGAGTGAAACGGAATGAAGAAGCACCTGGAGAGAAATGGAATGAAGGAGCGCCCTGCCGTCGAGCCGGGCTATGAGTGGGTGGCACTCTCCGTCACGACGGTTGGCGCTCTGCTCGCCTCCGTGCAGAGTTCGGCGCTGTTGATCGGGCTGCCCGACCTCATGGCCGAGCTGCACGCGAGCTTCCTGACTACCATGTGGGTGCTTCTTGGATATCTTCTCATCACGACGGCAGTGGTGCCGGTTGTCGGGCGGCTGGCGGACATGTTCGGCCGCAAGAACCTGTACAACGCCGGTTTTGCGGTATTCACTCTCGGCTCGTTGCTGGCAGGCCTGGCGCAGCCCAGCTTCCACGGCCTGGACCTGGTGGCTTTTCGCATGCTGCAGGGGATAGGCGGAGCACTCCTCATGACCAACAGCACGGCCATAGTGACCGACGCCTTCCGCCGAGGCCGTATCGGTCTGGGCCTCGGGGTAAACCAGATCGCGGCCGTATCCGGTTTCCTGATTGGGCCCGTTGTCGGAGGTCTGCTGACGGCCCTCTCATGGCGGTGGGTGTTCCTCGTCAACGTTCCGCTGGGCGTGTTCGGGACGCTATGGGCAATGCGAAGGCTGCGCGAGCCCGTGGCGCTGCCGGGTGGGCAAACCTTCGACTGGCCGGGCAGTCTTACCTTTACCATAGGCCTCGCCAGCCTACTCATCGCGCTATCCCTGCTCGCATTTCCCATGCTGAGCATGACCTTCGTGGCTGCGCTATTCGTGGTCGCGGTCGTTGGACTCGCGCTCTTCGTGCTGGTGGAGGGGCGACAGCCCCAACCCGTGCTCGATCCACGGCTGTTTCGTAACGTGCTCTTCGCCTTTGCGGTGGCGGCCAACGCGCTTAATGGCCTGGCCCGGGGCGCGGTCCTGTTTCTGCTTACCTTCTTCCTGCAGGGGCCTTACGGCCAGGACCCGCTCATGGCGGGCCTCATGCTCGCCCCCTTCGGAGCTGCCTTCCTGGTGGTGGGTCCTATATCCGGCTATCTGTCGGATCGCTACGGCTCCCGCGAATTGGCGACCATCGGACTGGCTATCTCCGCACTGGGGCTGCTCGGGCTCAGTACCCTCGTCGCCACGACTCCGTACTGGCTGCTGGCGGTCGATATGGCCGTCGTAGGCGGGGGGTCGGGCTTCTTCAGCTCGCCTAACACCAACGCCATCATGACCTCTGTTCCGCCCGAGCGGCGAGGGACCGCCTCCGGGACGCGGTTGATGCTGGGCAACACCGGCCAGATGCTCAGCATCGCCATAACCTTCCCGCTCGTTTTGAGCAAGATCCCGCAGGACGTGATGATGCACATATTCCTGTACGGTGGCGGCCTTGGAGGACAGGCAGGCGTCCTCGACGCCTTCGAAAGTGGCCTGCACGTGGCCTTCATCTTCTCGTTCGCCGTCACCGTGGTGGCAGCGGTAGTCTCGTTCTTCCGGCCTCGGCAGCGCGGACTGCCCGACGGAAAGCGATAGCTCGCCCGCGGGGGCTTGTGGGAGATCGCACTTGCGGAGAGCACCTCCAGGGTGGGTGGCCCGGCTCTTGCGCGTCTTCCGCCGGAAACAATCAGGCCTGCTATAATCATACGTTGACCGCGGCACGACCGGCGGTAATCCCAGTTTGTCAGGAGTCGGACCATTGGAGCAACTTCCCGAGAACGACGCACCCCAAATCCCCTCTGAGCATCAGCCCACCGAGACCGAAATCCCCAGACCGTCCACCGAGCAGGAGACCGCGCCTACCAAGTCCGAGCCGCTGATGGAGACATCCGAGGCTGGTAGTGGGCGCGAGGAAAGCGAGGAGCCTGCTACCGTGGAGGCTGCTTCAGAGCAGCCCGCGGTCGAAAGCCAGGAGCCGGCTGGCGCTACGGCATCAGAGGGCGCTGAGACTGAGGTAGTTGAGGCTAAAGAAGCCCCGACCGAGACGACAGATACCGCTCCTGCCGCGGAGGCTGAGGCGACCATTCCATCAGTGGAGGCCGAGGCGACCGTTCCATCAGCGGAGGCTGAGGAGGGGAAGCCCGAGTCCAAGAAGCAGGCGGTCCCCGCGCGCCCAGAGAAGCCGGCGGGACCTCGCCTGGTGGACATGCGGCCCGGCATGGTTGTGGAGGGCACGGTAACTCGTGTCGAGAAGTACGGCGCCTTCGTCAACCTCGGTTTGGTCGAGCGAAGGGACGGCCTGATCCACATATCTGAGCTGGCCCCATACCGGATCAGGCGGGTTGAGGACGTGGTACAGGTGGGAAGCCCAGTGCGCGCCCGGATTGTGTCGGTGGACATGGGGCGCGGCAGGATCGCCCTTTCGCTCAACGACGTGGACGAAGAAACCGCAAGCGAGGCCTCGGCGGGGCCTAGCGAGCCAGCCCTCACTGCCATGGCGATGGCGTTCCAGCAGGCGCAGAGCCGCCGGGCGGAGCAGGAGAGATCCGAGGTGCGCGGGGGAGAAGTCGGCTCGCGCAAGAAGCGGGAGCAGGAAGAGCTTATGCGCAAGTTCCGCAGCCATTAATCAGCTAATAGCTATTAGCTGTTAGCTTCGCCCAACAACGGAGGTCGTTGTGTTCTGCAGCCAGCCGACGGTGAGCTCTCTATTGCTGACGCCTAGTAGCTAATTGCTAATAGCTATTAGCTAGCAGCTCAAGGAGACGGTGATGCTTGCTTCCAATGATGTCAATGGGGTCATTGCCGCCATAATTACTCCCTTCGACGAGAGCGGCCGGGTGAGTCCCTCGGGCCTCGAGACCATCGTCGAGTACGTGGTTTCCGGCGGCGTCCACGCCATCATGACTACCGGCGGGACCGGCGAGTTTCCAAACCTTCTCAGAGACGAGAGAGGGCAGGTGACTCGTCTGGTCGTCGAGCAGGCGAAAGGCCGGGTCCCGGTCATCGCGGGGACTGCCTCCTGCAGCACCATGGAAACGCTGCTCCTCATAGAGGACGCCGCGGAAGCTGGCGCTAGCGCGGCCATCGTGGTCGCGCCCTACTACTTCAAGCTACCGGAGGAGTCCCTCTATCAGTACTACACGGACATAGCCGATCGGGGTGAGCTGCCTGTCATCCTGTACAACAATCCTCTCTACACAGGAAACGACATGTCGCCTGCCCTGATGTCCCGCCTAGCGAAGCACGACCGCATCATCGGCGTGAAGCAAAGCAACTCGGATATGGGGCAGCTGGTGGAATTGGTCCGGCTCGCCGGTGACAAAATGGCTGTCACGACCGGCATCGACAGCCAGTTCTACCCGGCCCTGTCAATCGGCGCCACGGGCATCTTCTCCACGGCTGCATCGGTGATACCGCGGCAGATGGTGGAGGTGTACGACCTGTACCGAAAGGGCGAACGAGAGGCTGCGTTGCGGCTTCACATGAAGCTCCAGATCCTCAACCGCTTCCTGGAGTACGACCCCGGCTACGTCGCTCCTGCCAAGGAAGCCCTCACGATGATGGGTTTCCCGGCGGGACCGGTTCGTCGCCCCCTGCCCGACCTGACCGAGGAGGAGCGGCGCGGAGTGAGGCAGGCGCTGATCGATTTGGGGTTGCTCAAGGGCTGAGGAGCGGTTGTGTGGAATTGGAGGGAGGTATTCCGGATATGACTCGCGTAGTTGATCTTCGCAGCGACACCGTCACGCTGCCGACCGAGAGAATGCGACTGGCCATGCAGCAGGCAGAGGTGGGCGATAGCCAGAAGGACGAGGATCCCAGCGTTAACAGGCTGGAGGCCATGGCGGCCGACATGCTGGGAAAGGAAACGGCCGTTTTCGTGCCTAGCGGTACCATGAGCAACCTCGCGGCCATCATGGCTCACTGCCAGCGAGGCGACCGCGCCGTGGTGGGCCAGCTTTCCCACATCCTCAACTCCGAGTTCGACGGCATTACCACCATCGCCGGGGTGATGCCGCAGCCGGTCCCTGATTACGACGGCATACCCACACCCGAAGATGTAGAGCTGGCGATTACTCCGGCCGGCGGTGGCGCCCCTCGCACCACTCTGGTCTGCCTGGAGAACACCCACAACTGGGCCAGCGGAGCCGTGGCGACGCCGGACGAGATTGGAGCCGTGGCGGCCGTTGCCAGGAGGTACGGAGCTCACGTTCACGTGGATGGGGCCCGCCTTTTCAACGCCGTCGTTGCTCTGAAGATCGAGGCCAGAGATCTGGTGAGGGATGTGGACTCGGTCTGCTTCTGTCTGTCCAAAGGCCTCTCAGCCCCGGTCGGATCGGTGTTGTGCGGTAGCAAAGAGTTCGTCGGCAGGGCAAGGTATGCCCGCAAGATCCTGGGTGGGGCCATGAGGCAGGCGGGCCATATGGCCGCCGCCGGAATCGTCGCCCTTGAGGAGATGATCGACCGGCTGGAGGAGGACCACCAGAACGCGCGCTACCTGGCGGAGCTCGTGGCGGGACTTCCCGTCGTCAAGATCAATCCCACCAAAATCGAAAGCAACATGATCGTCTTCGAGATCGACGAGGAGAAGATGTCGCGCGCGCAGTTCGTCAAGGCGCTGGACGATCGGGGCGTGAAGGTCTCGACGGCCAGCAAGACGCGCCTGAGAATGATAACGCACTACGGTATCACCCGCGAGGATGTGGAGTATGCGGCGCGCATGGTGAGAGAGGTCGTGGGACGCTGACCGCTTTTTTGTGGCTCGCTTTCTGCACACCCCTGGTGATCGCCCATTGAGGGGGCCGCGGCCCGATGCTATAATCGACCGCAG
>JAJYKO010000408.1 GCA_021788565.1 Chloroflexota bacterium | reverse complement strand
GCGACCCCCTATTCTGACACAGGTAGTATATGGTGTCACGCCTGCGCTTCCCGCAGCGCAACGGCGATGACGTGGTCCAGGATCATGTGGCCGTCCTCTGCCTGCTCGATGCGACCGGAAGGAACAACCACACTTATGTCAACAAGTGCCCTCAACTTCCCGCCAGGGCGGCCCGTGAACCCCACGGTCCTCGCGCCCGCATCTTTCGCCAGCTGGACGGCCTTCAGCACGTTGCCGGAGTTGCCGCTCCCGCTTATAGCTATCACCAGGTCGCCGGGCTCCACCAGGTTGCGAAGCTGTTCCGCGAAGGCGTCCTCGTAGGCCAAGTCGTTGGCCCAGGCTGTGATCAGCGGCACGTTGTCGGTGAGGGCTATGGCCTTGATCCGCTTCTCCCCGTCGGCGATCGAGGTCTTCGTCAAATCACACGCCATGTGGGAGGCTGTGGCGGCGCTGCCGCCGTTCCCCATGATGAAGACGCGAAGGCCCCCGTCTCGCGCCTTCCTGATGGCGTCCGCCGCCTTCCGGATGTCATCCCGTGGAAGCGCCTTCACCATCTCGGCGACTTCGTCCAGATAGCGATCGATAGAGTCCATATTCTCCCCAGTTACTGTTCGGTTCTCACCAACCCTCTGGATGCCCTGCGCTGCAGAAAGAGGTACTCCTGCGCCCACCCGGCGAAGATGCCGTAGCGATCCAGGAACAGGCGGGATATAGTCTCGTAGGTGGCGGGCGTCAGGGTGCGCGTTGGCACCTGCGCTCCAAAGAGCTCCCTGGCGACAGCCCAGATGTGGGTGTCCACCGGAACGGCCTCGTCCTTGCCGAGGGCGAAGAGGCAAACACAGTCTGCGATCTTCGCGCCGATGCCGCGGAGCTTCATCAGATCTGCCTTCGCCTCTCGGTACGGCACGGACCGCAGCTGCGCGGGCCAGCCGTCGGGCGTGGCGGCCACTTCGCGCGCAACGGCGATCAGGTTGTCCCCCCTCCATCCCAGTCCGCAGCGGTCACGCAGCACGGCAGGCGATGCGTCGGCCAGGCTCTCCGCGGTCGGGAAGGCGTGGAACTCCTCGCGGTCGATGGTCGCGATGTGTCGGCCGTAGATGCGAGACATTCGATCAATGGCCTTCGCGATGCGCGGCACCGAGTTCGCGGTGGAGCAGATGTAGGAGAGAACGGTCTCTCGCGGCTCCTGTTCCAGCACACGCAGGCCGGCGAAGTCATCTACCGCCTCGGTGATCCACGGATCCACAGAGGAGAAGCCACCGTACAGCGCCGCCAGGTCCACGTCCAGGCGGAGGTATGATGCCAGAAAGCCCGCCGCGTCGCGAACGGGCGGATAGACTGAGCCCTCGACCAGGCCATCGTTTCTCTTCAGCCGCACGGCGTGCTCCTCGACGACGCCGATCCAGGACGCATCCGGCAGCTCGCGCCAGCGAAACGCCTGGCCGCAATTCAGCGTGTAGGACAGGCTCAGCATCCCCTCGGTGATATCGAAAGAGGCGTGGGAGGCCTCACTCCAGTCGGTCATGGATCTCCTAGAAGGGCAACGGCTGCATCTCGTCCCAGTTGGCGCCCACCTTCAGGTCGACCACGACCGGAACCTGCAGCGGCATCGCGGACTCCATCAATCGCTTCACGTCCGGTGCCAGCAGCTCCACTTCGTCGCGCGGGCACTCGAAAAGCAGCTCATCGTGAACTTGAAGGATCATCCTGGACCGGTATCGCTTCTCCCTGATGTGCCGGTGCAGGTTGATCATGGCGATCTTTATGATGTCCGCCGCCGTCCCCTGGATAGGCATGTTGATGGCCATCCGCTCCGCCGCCTGTCTGAGGCCGCGATGTGTGGTCTGCAACTCGGGCATATAGCGTCTGCGGCCCCACAGGGTGCTGACGTAGCCATCAACCTCGGCTTGCTGTTTCACCTGTTCGAAGAAGTCCTTGACGGAGGCGTACCGCTGGAAGTAGCTCTCGATAAATAGGGCTGCCTCCTTTCGGCTGAGTCCGGTATCGCGGGCAAGCCCGTAATCGCTCATCCCGTACAGCACGCCGAAGTTCACCGTCTTGGCGATCCTTCGTTCTCGAGGTGTGACCTCGGAGATGGGGATGCCGTACACCAGCGCCGCTGTGGCGGCATGGATGTCCTCCCCGTGGCGGAAAGCGTCCACCAGCACGGGATCGCCGGTCATGTGGGCTAGCACCCGCAGCTCGATCTGACTGTAGTCGGCCGAGAGCAGTACCCAGCCTGGATCGCCAGCGATGAAGGCTTTCCTGACCTGCCTTCCCATCTCCGTCCGTACGGGGATGTTCTGAAGGTTGGGATCGCTTGATGAGAGCCTTCCCGTGGAGGTCGCCGTCTGATTGAACGAGGTGTGCACGCGGCCCGTATTCGGGTTGACCAGGAGCGGAAGGGCATCGGCGTAGGTCGATTTTAGCTTCACCATCTGCCGGTGTTCCAGGATGAGCTCCACGATTGGGTGGGTTCCGCGCAGCTCCTCCAGAACGTCGGCGTCCGTGGAGTATCCCGTCTTGGTGCGCCTGCCGGTCGAGAGCTTAAGCTCTTTGAACAGGACGTTGCCGAGTTGCTGCGTGGAGCCGATGTTGAAGCTGTGACCGGCTGCCTCGCAAATCGCCGTTTCCAGTTCGCGGATCCGCTTGTACAGCTCGGTGCTCAACTCCTTGAGATAGGCATGGTCCACTTTGACACCGGCGCGCTCCATCTCCACCAGCACCGGCACCAGCGGCATCTCCATCCGCTCGAAGAGGCTGTCCAGGCCCGCTGCCTTCAGTTCCGGCTCCAGATCCTCCTTCAGCCGGAGAGTCATGTCGGCGTCTGCGCAGCTGTAGTCCGCTACCTTGCGAATGGGAACGCGGTCGAGAGTCACCGCCGTCTTGCCCTTGCCGGCCAGGTCCGTGTAGCTCTTCATCTCTGCCTTGAGGCGCGTCCACGCGAGATCCTTCAGCCCCAGGGCCCGCTGGGTGCTCTGGAGCAGATATGCTGCGACCATGGTGTCGAACGCCATCCCTCGAAGCTCTATACCATAGGCAGTGAGGACCAGCATGTCATACTGGGCGTTGTGGGCGCACTTGCGAACAGCGGGATCTTCGAGCACCGGGCGGAGCCGCTCGAGCACCAGTTGGAGCGGAAGCTGCGGGAGTTCTTCCTCGACCGGCTCCTCGCCATCTGGAACCAGCAGCCCAAGTCCGCGCTCGCCTGGCGGCAGGTGGCCTACCGGCACGTAGTAGGCGGTGCCCGGTGTCATCGAGAAGGACAGACCGACCATATTGGCCTTGAGGGCGTCCTTGCCGGTAGTCTCAAGGTCCACCGAGAAAATCGGCGCCCGGCGCAACCCGGCGACGAGCTGATTCAGGCTTGCTTCGTCCGACACGACGTGATATCCCGGGGTTTCGTCTTCGCGCTCGGCGGTGCCCGCTCGACGCTCCTCGATTGGAACCGCGGGTACATCCGGCGGCGTAGGGGCGAGCGCAGCGCCGTCGGCCGGAGCCTGGGTAGCTGGCTCCAGTCCGAACAGAGTCAGCTGGCCGTCCGCTGCGGCGCGGGGCTGGGGAACGACGGCCGCAACAGCCTTCGCGGCGCTCTCCCTCGGGATCCGGTCCGCCAGGCTCTTGAACCCCAGCTCTCGGAAGAACTCCACGAGGCGCTGCCTGTCAAAGGCACCGGTCGTGCACCGATCCAACTCCAGGTTTACCGGCACGTCCGTCACGATACGCGACAGGTAGCGCGAGTGGAAGGCTTGATCGCGGTGGGTCTCCAGGAGCAGCTTAAGCTTCGGCGTCAGCTTGTCGAGGTTATCGTAGATCCCCTCGAGGGTTCGATACTCGCCTATCAGCTTGGAAGCCGTCTTCTCGCCGATGCCGGGCACCCCTGGGATGTTGTCGGAGGTGTCGCCCTTCAGTCCTTTCAGGTCCACCAGCTGAGACGCCGGTATCCCGTAGCGCTCCTGGACATTCTGCTCCCCATAAAGAACGGTGTCGCTGAAACCACGCCTGGAGGTCAACACCTCTACCCCGGGCGCGACCAGTTGGAGGGCATCCGTGTCCCCTGTGAGGATCACCACGTCCAGTCCCTGCTCTCGGGCCTGCCTGGTGAGGGTTCCAAGGACGTCGTCTGCCTCGAAGCCGTCGACATGGTATGAGGGGATGCCCATCGCGTCCATGAACTCGTGGACCCGAGCGAACTGTTCCGACAGCCCCTCCGGAGCTGGGCCTCGCTGGGCCTTGTAGGCGTCGTATTCCCGGTGGCGGAAGGTTGGGACGGGGGTGTCGAAGGCCGCGGCGACGTATTCGGGATGAAGCTCCGCAAGGACCTTGAGCAGCATCGAAGCTACGCCGTATGTGGCGTTGACGAGTTCGCCCTTCGGGCTAGTGAGTGGTGGAAGCGCGTGAAATGCACGGTGAACCAGCGCGTTCCCATCTATCAGGACTATCCTTGCCGCCATCGTCTCTCCTCGCGATCCACGCGGGACCCCTACGGGGGGCC
The DNA here is from genome assembly GCA_021788565.1 of Chloroflexota bacterium. The sequence goes on along the minus strand of JAJYKO010000408.1, from coordinate 1,396 downwards.
GAAAACTGCCGTCGGGCAAGCAGGTGGAGTCAATAGAATTGTACCATACGGGAGGGACGCCACCGGGTGGAGGAGGGAGACCGGCTAGGTCTGGACTGCTCGGGAGCGGAGCTCGGCCTGGGTTCGGGAGGAGCGCATGCGGTTCATGAGGTCGCCCCGATGCTCCTCGATCATGTGAAGGAATCCAGGGGACTCGAGGGGGTCGGACCACATGATCAGGGCGTCCTCGTTGTTATCGCTGTAATAGCGACGACGAACGCCGGTGTCCTTGAAGCCGTACTTTCGGTATAGGTTCTGGGCGACGGAATTCGACACTCGCACCTCTAGCGTCAGGTACTGGGCGCCGATTTCACGAGCGACGTCCGTCATGCTCAGCATCATCAACTCGCCTATACCGAAGCCCCTGTAGGGTGGAGCAACCGCGATGGCGGTAATGTGGGCCTCGTCTACCATGAGCCAGAGCCCCGCGTAGCCAACCACTCGCCTGGAGAGCAGTTCCTCAAGGCTCGTGCCATCCCCGGGCGGGCCTCCAATGAGACGGCGAAGCCGCTCTCCCCAGCCCGCCGGCCGGGTTGCAGAGGTGTCGCCTTCGAGTGAAGGTGGCAGGTCCCCGGCAAGGGGAGGCCCCGTGCGACGCGCCACGATGTAGTGTGCAAGCCGGTTCTCCTTCAGCTCTCGCCTGTACGCATTGCCAGGCCAGGGCATGGAGAAGGATTCCCTCTCCACCTTCATCACTGCTTGTATGTCCTCGAGCTGCATCGGCTCGATCACAAATGGCGGTCGATCTTCTGCTCGAATGGCTATCCGACCTCCCTACCCAGATAGAAAGCCTCGACCTGCCTCGGGTCTTGAACCCGGCCCACCTGTATATTCCTCCAGGCGATCTCAGCTAGATATCCCGCCCTTCGCACAGAAGATGCCGGGCTCGCGGTGCGCACGAACGGGTTGATCACCTCGCCTTCCGTGCGCAACTCGCCCAGGTCCCCGCAAAGGAGGGTCTCTTCCTGTATACCGGCCACGATCTCGCCCAGGGGCCTGCCCTCAATGGCGCCCACTCGCTGATATTCCCCGTTCCGCATCTCATAGAGTGCCGTGGCATATCGGCGGCGACCTGCGTCGAGCACCGGTCTTACCGGCAAGCATCCGTCCCTGTGCGGCTCGGCCAGGATGTCGAGTGTGCATACTCCAACAATCGGCACTTTCAGGGCCAGGCACAGCCCCTTTGCGGCCGCGAGCCCCACACGGAGTCCCGTGTACGAACCCGGTCCCGTGGCTGCCGCGACTCCGGTCAACTGCTCCGGCTGAACGCGCCGCAGCTTCATCAGGTTGTCTACCTGCGCCATCAACTCCACGGAGTGGTTGCGGCCAGAGTGCCAGGTGATCTCGGAGATCGGAA
>JAJYKO010000407.1 GCA_021788565.1 Chloroflexota bacterium | reverse complement strand
GCACGGGCGGCGGGAGTGCGGCGGGTGGTTCTGTTCAGCACGGTGTCAGTTTATGGGGGACAGGGGGCGGGGGACAGGGGGCGGGGGACAGGAGGCGGGTTTGGGGCAGACGAGGAGACGGTGCTCAGGCCGGACACGATCTACGCGGAGACCAAGCTAAGGGCTGAGGAGATAGTGCTGGCGGCCAGGAATCGGGATGGCGAGCCGCTGGGGGTGGTGCTGCGGATGGCGGCGGTGTACGGGCCGCGAATGAAGGGGAACTACGCGACGCTGGCAAAGGCCCTTGCCAGGGGGCGCTTCCTGATGGTGGGGAACGGGCGCAACGTCAGGACGCTGGTGTACGATAGGGACGCGGTGCGGGCGGCGATCCTGGCCGCCGAGCACCCCGTGGCCGCTGGGCGTGTCTATAACGTGAGCGACGGGACCGTACACAGCCTGAATGAGATCGTGGTCACCATCTGCGAGGCCCTGGGGAGGCGGCCGCCGGGTCTGGCGGTGCCGCTGCCGCCGGCACGGATGGCCGCGATGATGGCCGATGGGGCCATGGCGGTGGCGGGGCGGCCTCGGCGCCTGGTCGCGGCGGTGGACAAGCTGGTGGAGTCGGTGGCGGTGAGCTCGGAGCGTATCCAGCGGGAGCTGGGATTCCGGCCGCAGTACGACCTGCGGCGCGGCTGGCAGGAGACCGTGGCGGCTCGGGGGCAACGAAGTTCTGAGTTCTGAGTTCTGGGTTCTTAGCTGGATGATGAGATGTGATCGGGGGTACAATTGGCCTGAAGGAGGGCCAAACATGCAGCGTCACGGCATCCACATACCTGAAGCTGCCATCGAGGATTTCTGCCGCCGCTACCATATTCGTAAGCTGGCCTTCTTCGGCTCGATTCTGCGGGACGATTTCCGGCCCGGCAGCGACGTGGATGTCCTGGTGGAGTTCGAGCCTGGCCACACCCCCGGCCTCGCCTTCTTTGCTATGGAAGCAGAGCTTTCCCGGATCCTTGGGCGCAAGGTGGACCTGAATACCCCGCAATGGCTGAGCGGATATTTCCGTGAGGAGGTGCAGGCGGAGGCTGAGGTTGCGTATGTCGCGGCGTGATGACCGTGTGCGCCTGCGTCACATGCTGGCCTATGCACGTGAGGCAGTCTCTCTGTCACAGGGCAGATCCCGCGGTGACCTGGATAGCGATCGTCTTTTCAACCTTGCTCTCGTGCGTCTCCTGGAGATCGTCGGAGAGGCTGCGAACCGTATCCCCACGGAGGTACAGTCGCTCTATCCCGATGTCCCCTGGCCACAGCTGATCAGCCTCCGCAATCGGCTGATTCACGGCTACGACGCGGTTGACTTCGATATCCTCTGGCAGATCGTCACCTTGGACCTGCCGCCCCTCATCACCATCCTGGAGGAAGCCCTCCCTCCGAACGAGTAATCCGAGTCCTGAGTGGGCCGCGGGGAAACGCGGCCGCCTGGTCTCGCGGTGGCGCTGGGGGCAAAGGGCGAAGCTGCTCCAACCATTGGAGGTCGAGGCGTTTGCCACACGCTGTCCTTCAAATCGTGATCTGTACCCTTGCAGCTGCCGTGCTCAGCTGGCTGGCGGTGTGGCCGCTGCGCACCATGGGGCCGCACTGGGGCTTCGTGGACATGCCGAACCAGCGTAGCTCCCACAAGAAGCCCACGCCCAGGGCTGGCGGGCTGGCGTTCGTGATCGTCTCTCCAGCCGCGGCATTGCTGGCGAGCGACTGGATCGGGGTTCCGCTGCCCGCGGGCACGGCGGCGCTGCTGGTGGGGGGACTGCTGGTCGCTGCCGTAGGTCTGGCGGACGATCGCTGGGGCCTCTCCGTGCCGTTGCGCTTCGGGGCATACCTGGTAGCCGCATCCTTACTGGTGACTGGCGGCGGTTTCATCCATGAGCTACAATGGCCCGGCGGGCCGGCTCTCCAGCTAGGCTGGATAGGCATCCCCGTCACTCTTCTCTGGATCGTGGGCTTGACCAACGCCTACAACTTTATGGACGGGATCGACGGGATTGCCGGGACCCAGGCGGTGGTTGCCGCCTCGGCGGCCGCCTTGGTGGCTGTCTGGCGCGGCGAGTTGGGTCTTGCCCTGTTCGCCGCGGTGCTAGCCGGTGGGGTCGCGGGCTTTCTGTTGCACAACTGGCCGCCGGCGCGTATCTTCATGGGCGACGTGGGAAGCGCCTTCCTGGGTTACAGCTTCGCGGGGCTGGCTGTGCTCTCGGGAGGCAACTCCGGCGGCGTGATTCCTTTCGTCGTCTGGCTGATCTTGCTGGGACCGTTCCTGTTCGATTCGTCGCTCACCCTTGCGCTGAGAATAGCCAGGGGAGAGCGTTGGTACGAGCCTCACCGGCAGCACCTGTATCAGCGGCTGATCCGTCGGGGATGGTCGCATTTCGCTGTGACCTCCGTTTATCTAGGCGCGGACCTGTTTCTGGCGGTGATCGTGGCTGCCTATTTCGCCGTGGGTCTCGGGTTCGCGGCCGTCGCGGTGTCGACGGCGGTGCCGCTGCTGGGCATTCTAGGCCTGGTGAAGCGGGCCGAGGCGAAGAGCTAAAGCAAAGATGCGATTACAACTGGCCTTTCGGGGCCGGCACCTCCTCGTCATAGACGTCATTTGCGTGGTCGTGGCCTTTGTGGTCAGCTTCGCGCTGCGGCTGGATGTACCCTCCAGGGCGTTCCCGTTCTTTCTCGAGCGATACATCTGGTTCGTCCTTCCCCTGATAGCCATACGGGTCGCCGCAAACCTGAGCTTCCGCCTCTACCAGCGGCTGTGGCGGTACGCCAGCATCGAGGAGATGCAGGCCATAGTCCTGGCGACGTCGGCCGGCACCGTTGCCTTCGGGCTTCTGCTGCTGGGCCTCAGCTTCGGTGGCCCGGAGTGGCCCGCCTACGGGTTTCCCCGTTCCATAATCATAATCGAGTGGCTGGTATCCACAGCCCTCCTTGGCGGCGGCCGCTTCTCTCTGAGGGCGATGAATGCCGCGAGGCGGGTGAGCGGTCGGGACTTCGACGCCGCGACTATCGCCGGCCTCAAGAGGGTGATTGTGGTGGGTGCCGGGGACGGGGGCGTTGCCGTGGTCAAAGAGATCATCCAGCGGCCGAAGCTCGCCATGGAGCCACTGGGCTTCGTCGACGACGACCCGGAAAAGAGAGGGAAGTGGATCCACGGGGTGCAGGTGCTCGGCAGCAGAGCGGATCTGCCTGTGCTGGTTACGCGACTCCAGGCGGACGGCGTCATCGTGGCGATGCCATCGGCGCCGGGTAGCGTGATTCGGGAGATCGTGGGGATGTGCGAGGCGATCGGTGTGGAGGTGATGACCGTGCCGGGCATCGCCGAGCTGATCTCGGGGAAGGTCGCATTCAGCCAGATCCGGCCTGTGCAGGTGGAGGATCTGCTGAGGCGCGAGCCGGCGAGCGTGGATCTGGAGGCGATAGCTGGCTTCCTGCGAGGGGCTACCGTGATGGTTACGGGGGCGGGAGGCTCGATCGGCTCAGAGCTGTGCCGCCAGGTTCTGGCGTTCCATCCGGCGAAGCTGCTACTGTTGGGCAGAGGGGAGAACAGTATCTACCAGATCCACACCGAGCTGCTCTCTCGACCGAATGGAGCGACCGAATATGTGCCGCTGATCGCGGATGTGAGGGATATTCCTCGTATCAAGTCCATCATGGGGGAGTACATGCCCTCGGTGGTGTTCCACGCGGCGGCCCACAAGCACGTGCCGCTTATGGAGGCGAACCCGTCCGAGGCGATCGCCACCAACGTCCTCGGGACCTGGAACCTGCTGCAAGCATCGGCGGAACTGGGGGTGGGGACCTTCGTTCAGGTATCCACCGACAAGGCGGTGAACCCGACCAACGTGATGGGGGCTAGCAAGCGGATAGGGGAGATGCTGCTGCAGCAGGTCGCGGCCCGGACCGGCGGTCGCTTCGTGGCGGTGAGGTTCGGGAACGTGCTGGGGAGCAGAGGGAGCGTGGTGCCGCTCTTCAAGCAGCAGATAGAGGCGGGCGGCCCTGTGACGGTAACTCACGGCGAGATCACCCGCTACTTCATGACCATCCCTGAGGCGGTGCAGCTGATCATCCAGGCTGCCGCGATGGGGAACGGCGGGGAGATCTTCGTGCTGGACATGGGGCAGCCGATCAAGATCTACGACCTGGCCGTCGATCTGATCCGGCTCTCCGGTCTGGAGCCGTTCCGCGACATCGAGATCAAGGTCACCGGGTTGCGGCCCGGCGAGAAGCTACACGAGGAGCTTTTTACCTCCTCGGAGCGCCGGATAGCTACCCGGAACAGCCGGATCTTCATCTCGTCGCTGCAGCCGTGTCGCGACGACGAACTGGAAGAGGGGCTGCGGGGTCTCGCGGAGCTGGTGTCCTCAGGCCAGTACGAGGACGGGGCGCTGCGGTATGCCATCCGACGGCTGGTGCCGGAGTTTGGGCCGGCAGAGATGGCGCACAAAAGCGTAGCGAAGGGTAGCTAGTGCCGTGGCACGCAGATCTGTAGGGGCCGACGACTTCCCATTGAAGCGTCGATTCCAGGGCGGCAACAAGTGCGTGACGGAGCGAGAGCACTGCACATGACGGGGCAACTTCTGGAAGATTTGACGAACGGCACAGCGTCCCCGAAGGCCGAGGCTCAGGCCGGCTCGCGGGACGCTGTGCGATGGGGGACACATCGGAAATGGGTGGCGGCAGCGCGGGCAGCTGTGGTGGTTGCGGCCGCGCTTGCGATCTGGGCTATCCTCCAGATGCCGATGGATGTGCCTGATGCGGCAAGTCCGCCCCTTTCCAGCTACCTCGGAAAAGTGGACGCCTGGAACAGCGTCGGGCAGACTTTCGTTGCCAGGCGGGACAACCTGAATCAGATATTGCTGGTGCTGGCAACGAAGCGATCTAACGACTACTCGAGCATTACGCTCACCGTGCGGGACGGAGGCCCTGAGGGACCCGTCCTGCGCGCGGTGAAAATGCCGATATCTAAACTGCTCGTGGGAGACCCCGGCTACTATCGGCCAGGCGGTCTCCACGAGAAGTGGCAGGCCTTCGATTTCGAGCCGATCCCGAACTCAGGGGGTCGCACCCTCTTCTTCTCTGTGGAGGGTAAGTACCTGCCTCCACAGAACGGGGTGCGGGTGTTGATGATGTTCTACAGTAAGTATCCCCAGGGGAAAGGATATGTTAACGGGGGCGTGCAGAACGCCAACGTGCTGTTCCGGACCCGTTCCGAGGCGCGGGTATCGGATTACCTGGGCGTGCTTGCCGAGAACGTCACCGCGCAGAAGCAGGGCCTTCTGGCGTCCCCAGCGACTTACGTGGCCTTGGGAGTAGTTTACCTGTTCCTGCTTGTGGTGCTAATCAAAGCAGTCGGCGGCGCCCTGCGTAGCTAGCAGTGGCTGAAGACTCGAATTGGAGGCAAGTCACTCCCTTTCGAACGTTCACGAAGCCGCTGCCTCTACTGCCATCTCTCCAGCCAGGCCTGAAACATCAGTATGTCCCAAAGGTAGTAGTGCCAGTTGTGCCGGCCGGAGAGATGTTCCACCCACTTCTCGCGGATGGGAACTGGGTCAAAGAACCCTTCTTGACGAAGCCTCCGATCATCCAGTAGCGCATCGGCCCATTCGCGAAGCGGACCTCGAAGCCAGTCGCTGATTGGGACCCCGAACCCCTTCTTCGGCCGATCGACCATGTCTCGCGGTACGTATCGATGTAGGAGGTTCCGCAGTATGTGCTTTCCCTCCTGCCCTTGCACCTTCATCGAGATTGGCAGTCGCCAAGCAAATTCCACCACCCGATGGTCCAGCAGCGGGGCTCTGGTTTCCAGGCTCACCCCCATGCTGGCGCGATCGACCTTGACCAGGATGTCGTCCGGCAGGTATGCGATGCCATCCAGGTACATCATCC
>JAJYKO010000406.1 GCA_021788565.1 Chloroflexota bacterium | reverse complement strand
TGTCCCGGCTGGCACTCCGAAAGAGGCAGTGGATGCTCTGGCTGCCGGATTCAAGCAGGCATCAGAGATTGAGGATCACAAGAAGAAGATGTCCGATAATGGCCAGTTAGTCAAGTACATGGGGCCGGAAGAAATGGCCAAGTACTGGGACGATATGGAGAAATTCGTGGCGCCGCTGGTCGACGAGGCCAAGCAAAGCGCCCAGTAAGAGCCGCCTCCCTCCTGTGGCAGCAAGGCCGGTACGAGTGCCGGCCTTGCTGCTTCTTTTTCCTCAGCTAATCATCAGCTTATCGACAGCAAATAGTCTTGACATCTGTACGGAGACGGACTAGACTCGCCCGCGGCGTAGAGGCCTATCCATTTGCTTCCTCTGGTTGGACATCAAATCAATCTCTATAGGCGAAAAGACAAAGAGGTGCTAAGTGCTTGACGAACGCAGTCCAGTTCCACTGTACTACCAGCTTCAGGAAATCATTCGCTCGCGCATAGACAACGGCCAGTGGGGACCCGGCCAACAACTCCCCCCAGAAGCTGACCTTTGCCAGGAGTTCAACCTCAGCCGCGGCACCGTGCGGCAAGCCCTTTCGGATCTGGTTAGAGAGGGCATGCTCCACCGACGGCGGGGGAAGGGCAGCTTTGTGGCAACGCCGAAGATCCAGCAGGACCTGCAAAGCCTGATGGGGTTCAGTTCCTACGTGAAGAACGTGCTTGGAGCGGATCTCGGGAGCCGGCTGATATCGGCAAGGGTGATCCCAGCCACCGCTTCACTCGCGAAGACGCTAGGGGTCCGCGAAGGGTCAGACATCGTGGAGATCCGCAAGGTGAAGCTGGTGGATGATCAGCCGTTCTTCCTGTCAGCGGCTTTCCTTCCGCGAGATGCGAACCCGGGGCTGGAGAAGGACGACCACTCCGACGGATCCCTGATTCAGCTGCTTCGGGAAAAGTACGGCCTCCAGGTTGCCAAAGTCAAAGGGTGGTTCGAGCCGGTGCTGGTGACAGAGTACGAGGCTTCTTTACTCGACGTAGAGAAGGACTCTCCAGCAATGCTGTACCAGAGAATCCGATTCGACGCCGACGACAAGCCCCTTATGCTGAGCAAGAACGTCATACGAGGGGACATGTGCCGGATCACCTTCCAGGTTGCCGACGCGGATAGAGACTAGCAGGGAATTGGTAACCAGGGGTCAAAGAAGCAGGGGGCGCGCATGACACGTCCCCCTGCTTGATTCTCTCCATCCGCCAGCTGCGATCAGCTAGTAGCAGATCGCTTTACCGCAGATAGCTCTTAAGCGACTTCGCCACTGATGGATGACGCAGCTTCTCCAAGGCCTTGGCCTCTATCTGCCGCACCCGTTCTCTGGTTATGCCCAGCACCTCGCCGATCTTCTCGAGAGGATAGACATGACCATTGCCGAGGCCAAACCGAAGCTGAAGCACCAGCTGCTCGCGCGGAGTGAGCACCTGACCCAGCGCCTCCTGGGTCTCGCTCTTCAGCAGCATCTCGTACACGGCTTCGTCTGGCGGCTGAGAGATCTCGTCCGCGACCATGTCGGCCAGCTCCGATTCATCCTCTTCGCCAATAGGAGCCTCCAGGGAGGTAGGTACGTGCGCCGCCTTTTGGGCGTCACGCACCTTCTGGACGGCTACTCCCAGCGCCTCAGCCAGTTCACGCTCTGTTGGCTCACGTCCCAACTGCTGCGTAAGTCGCTGGTTCACCTGGTTCAGGCGGGTGATCGCCTCCCCCATGTGCACCGGCAGACGGATTGTCCTCGCTTTATCAGCGATCGCTCGCGTGACCGCCTGCCTGATCCACCAAGTCGCATAGGTGGAGAACTTAAAGCCCTTGCGCCAGTCGTACTTCTGGACAGCACGCATGAGCCCGATATTCCCTTCCTGTATCAGGTCCAACAACGGCAGGCCCCTGCCCGTGTACCGCTTGGCTACACTCACCACCAGTCGGAGATTGGACATGATGAACTTTTCCAGTGCTGCAGCGTCACCGTTCTCGATGCGCTGGGCCAGTTGAACCTCCTGCTCGGCGGTCAAAAGCGGCACATCCGCGATGTCTCGCATGTATGAAAGAAGGGGATCCTCGCCCGCGACGCGGCCAGCGGACTCTATATCATCCAACTCCTTGTCCAAGGTGTTGTCTTCCTGGACGGTGTGTTCCTCCTCCGCGTCCTCCACCACTTCTATGCCCTCTTCCACAAGGGCATCGTCCACAACTTCCACAAGGTCCGGGTCCTGCTCGCCGACCAGTGCCTCGATCTCATCAACGCTAACGAAGCCTCGCTCCTTACCCTTGGTAATGAGCTCGGCCAATCCCGCCACCTCTGGTTCCTTTGCTGTCGCCATCGGGTAGCCTCCAGCACCAGGGTAAGATCGTTCCCTACGCTTTATGTCAACTCCGCCTCTTGTCAGACGGCCTGTAGATTTCAACTGACGTCACCAGCTTTCCAAAGAAGCCAAGTCCGAGCCAGGGCCTCCCTGCTCGGACCTCTTCCATTACCGACGGCAAGATGCATGCCCCCGCCGTCCTTAATCCTCCCACCGGGCACAAATTCGGGCAGGCTACTGAATTGGTAGCCTGCCCCTCTGGTAGGACTAGCTATTGTAACATATTTGGCAAGAGCGCCGAATCGATTATGGCTGGTAGGCTCGCTCGCCGTGCTGAGAGGCGTCTAAGCCCAGCACCTCCTCGTGTTCGGCAACCCGCAGGCCAATTGTGACATCGATAACCTTCAGGAGTAGCCATGTCATTCCTCCAGCCCAGACCCAGCTCACCCCCACCCCAAGCAACTGTTTGAGAAGCTGAGCGGGGTCCCCGTAAAGAAGGCCGTTTGCACCCGCGGAGTTGACTGCCACCGTCGCGAAGATTCCGGTGGCGAGCGCTCCCCATGTGCCGCCTATCCCGTGAACTCCCCAGACATCCAGCGAGTCGTCTACCCGCAGCTTCCTCGTCAGCTCGACTGCGAAGTAGCAGATCACGCCAGCGCCCAATCCGATGAGAATGGCGCCCTGGGCAGTGACGAAGCCGGACGCAGGTGTGATGGCGACGAGGCCCGCCACGCCCCCCGTGGCTGCACCGAGCACGCTGGGCTGTCCCTTGTGTGCCCAGCTCACAGTCATCCAGGTCAGGGCCGCCATGGCCGCGGCGGTATTCGTCGTCACGAAGGCATTCACGGCCAGACCGTTGGCAGCGAGTGCACTGCCCGCGTTGAAGCCGAACCACCCGAACCATAGCAGCACGGCGCCGAGCACGCTCATCGTAGCGTCGTGCGGGTCCATCGGCTCCTTCCCGAGTCCGATGCGCGGCCCCAGGACCAGTGCCGCCACCAGCGCGGACACGCCAGAGCTGATGTGTACCACAGTCCCACCGGCGAAGTCGAGCACGCCGAATGTCTTCAGCCACCCCCCCGCGCCCCACACCCAGTGAGCAAGCGGATCGTACACCAGGGTCGCCCACAGCAGTGTGAAGATCACGAACGCCTTGAATTTCTGCCGCTCGGCGAAGGCACCGGTGATCAGCGCCGGCGTGATAACCGCGAACATGGCCTGGAAAATCATGAATGCCTGGTGCGGGATAGTGGGTGCGTAATCAGGGTTTGGGGCCATGCCCACGCCGCCGAGGCCGGCCCATTCGAGCCCACCGATGATTCCGCCCTTGTCAGGCCCGAAAGCCAGGCTGTATCCCCAAAGCACCCACTGAACACTGATGAGAGCAAGAATGAACAGGCTTTGCATAATCACGGAAAGAACGTTCTTCTGTCTGACCAGCCCGCCATAGAAGAACCCCACTGCTGGAGTCATCAGCATAACGAGAGCCGTGGACATCAGTACCCAGGCTGTGTCCGCTGCGTTGATTTGCGGCACGAAAACACCCCCATATCTCAGTTCCAAAATGTTAAGCGCCGCGTGGGAGCCCGCACAACATGCTGCTTGCCCTGAAATGCCTGCGTATTACTGTGCATGTCGCACAGCACAGAACCGTTCCCTCACCAACCATAATCGTTCATCCGCCGAACCACCCCGGCAATCAGCATAAGGCGAGGTCGTCCTGCCGCCTAGCTCAGGGGACGGATGGATGGCGTGAGGGGGAGCGTGGGAGCGAACGTGAGGCCGCGCTTGCTCGCCTCACTCCTTGTTGAGCCGCTTTGTCATGCCCAGTCACAGCTCTCTCACGGAACGACCGTGTGGTCGTAAGACAGTGTGGTCGTAAGAATGATGGTCGTGCCGGACGTGGCGGCTCCTACAAAAATGAATCGCGCCCGCCCCAACCAGGAGATCCTTCGCTGCGGCTCAGGATGACCGCTAGGCGGGTACAGGATGACCGCTAGGCGGGTACAGGATGACCGCTAGGCGGGTACAGGATGACGTCAAGGAGATCGAGCAGGCCGTCGACTCGGGGAATGACCGCTAGGCGGGTACAGGATGACGGTCGGCCACGAGCAGAGCCACGAAGGCGATGACATGACGACCAGGCGGTAAAGGATGACGACTAGGCGGGTACAGGATGACCGCTAGGCGGTGGCGCTTTTCATCGTTTCGGGTGGCCCGATAGGCCCATGCGATGCTCAGATGGAGATTCTCCCTCCCCACTCTCCCCCCGCCTGCGGCTCGCCCGCTCTCCCCCTCTCTCCGTCACGCCGCCCTGGGCAGGGCGGACCTGACTTCCTCTGGAACCCGATCCTCGAACTGCTTGAAGTTGGCCTTGAACTTGTCTGCCAGCATTCGGGCCTGACGGTCGTACGCCTCGGGATCGGCCCAGGTGTCGCGCGGCCACATCACCTCAGCAGGTACACCGGGTACCTGCAGGGGCACCTCCAGTCCGAATACCGGATCCCGCCTGGTCGCGACGTTCTCCAGGGCACCCTCCAGCGCCGCGTGGACCATTGCCCGCGTATACGCAATCGGGATCCTGTGCCCAACACCGAAGGCCCCTCCCGTCCAACCGGTGTTCACCAGCCAGACATTGCTGTTATGCCGCTCGATCTTCTCGCCGAGCAGGCTAGCATAGACGGAGGGATGCAATACCAGGAAAGGAGCGCCGAAGCAGGTGCTGAAGGTCGCTTCGGGCGCCGAGCCCAGTCCTCTCTCGGTTCCGGCCAGTTTCGCCGTGTAGCCCGAGAGGAAGTGGTACATTGCCTGGTCTCGCGAAAGCCTGGCCAGGGGAGGAATCACCCCGAAGGCGTCGGCCGTGAGCATCATAATGTTGGAGGGGTGTCCGGCCATGCCAGTCTCAGAGGCATTGGAGATAAAGTCGATGGGATAGGCGCCACGAGTGTTCTCTGTAAAGGAGGCATCGGTCAGATCGAGCTGACGCGTGATAGGGTTGATGGCCACGTTCTCCAGAATCGTGCCGAACCTGCGAGTCGCCGACCAGATCTCCGGCTCGGCCTCTTTGGAGAGGTTGATCATCTTGGCGTAGCAGCCACCTTCGAAGTTAAATATGCCACGATCGCTCCAGCCGTGCTCATCGTCACCGATCAGGACGCGAGTCGGATCGGACGACAGCGTCGTCTTTCCGGTGCCGGAGAGCCCAAAGAAGAGTGCTACGTCCCCCGCCGCCCCCACGTTAGCCGAGCAGTGCATCGAAAGCACCCGCTGCTGGGGCAGCAGATAGTTAAGAAGCGTGAAAATCGACTTCTTGATCTCTCCTGCGTACTGTGTCCCGCCGATCAAGATCATCTTCCGATCGAAGCTCAGAACGACGAACGCTTCGGATCTGGTTCTGTCCAGTTCAGGATCTGCTTGAAAGAGGCTCGCGTCCAGTACGGTGAATTGTGGAACGTGGCCGGGCAACTCACTCCGGTCGGGCCGGATGAACATGTTGCGAGCGAAGAGGCTCTGCCAGGCCAGCTCCGTGATCACACGTATGGGAATCCTGTAGGCAGGGTCGGCCCCCACG
>JAJYKO010000405.1 GCA_021788565.1 Chloroflexota bacterium | reverse complement strand
GCTTGTACTGCTTCTTTGGCAGGGCCGTCTCTATGACGCGCTTCTTGCCCTGCCGCTTCTTCTTCCCCGTTTTTGGCATAGACCCCCTCCTCGTTGAGCGATTAGCGATTAGCTATTAGCAATTAGCTACTAGCTATTAGCTACTAGAACCACTGACTGATCTGCAGCTGAAGAGCAAGCGGCCATCAGCTAACACCTAATAGCTAATGGCTAATAGCTAATGGCTAATAGCTAGTTTCTTCCTGGCCAGCAGGCTTCCCACGAGAATCGCCGCGATTGCCTGACCGCCTGTTGCCAGCGCGAGCCTGATCGCTGAATCGTACCAGAAACCCTCAGGGAACATCATTATGAGACGATCCTTGGTAGGATCCAGTATCCAGTAGTTGTTGCTGAAGGAGACCTCGTGGAACAGGAGAAATAGCTGGTCGAAGTCCACGAGCGAGGCCGCCCCAAACAGCACGAATAGCCCCACTGTGAGCGTACCACCCCACCTGAGCTGGCGACCCAGGGCGCGCCAGTAGTCTCGCTTCCGCCAGAGGGGTGTTGTCGCCAGATAGAGCAGGATGTAAACACCACTGGCCACCTGCAGGGTATAGAAGCCACCCAGCAGGGCCCGAACGTCGCTCATATGCTTGTCTTCACGATCCTTGAAGAGAAGCACATCCTGGCCCCTCACGTTCACGACGATATTGTCGACGCGGTCTCGCTGGAACAGCAGATAACGGCTGATCTGGTCTGCGGCCTTGGCCAGTTCGCCGCTGGACATGCCGGTCGTCTGCGACACCCCGTACTTCTCGAAGCCAGCGCGATACCATCCCACGTCTGAGACGAGCCACCTGAGGCTGGTGGTAATGAACAGCACCGGCAGCGACACGACGAACAACCCGGTCGCGATGCCCTTCAGAAGATCAAACGCTTTCAAATGTATTGCCTCTCATGAAGCCGGTCATGTTCATCCTGCCCATCCTGTTTCGTCCCTTGACTTGTCACTCTTGTCACTCTGCTCGCTCGGTGAGTTCGAGGGCGCGGCGGAGGTAGAGCTCCGCCAGTTTGTTGGGCTCGAATCGGTGCCGGCCGTCGATGACTACAACCGGAATAATATACCGGTACTGCTGATACAGCTCGGGATCGCTGGTGATCTCGACCTCTTCGATCTCGAGATTGAACTCTCCCCGAAGTTTATCTAACAGCTTACGGGCCCGCTCACAGAGGCAGCAGCCTTCTCTTCTGTACAGAACCGCGGTGTGGTTGTGATCCATCAGCGTTCAGCCTTCAGCTATCAGTCATCAGTCCTGCGTCCTCTTAGCAGAACCCAACTCAGGACTCAGCACTCAGAACTCGTCACGCGCAGCGGTCTCTGCCATAGGTAGACCGCCAGCGGCACGGCCGCCACAAAGACCAACACGCTGATCACCTGCGCCTCCCTCAGTCCCGTCACGAAAGGAGTGCCTTCCCGGAGCATGGAGAGCCAGAAGCGTCCGAAGGCGTAGATGCCAGCGTAGATCGCAAACAACACTCCGTCGCGCTTCAACCTGCGACGAACCAGCAGCAGCAGCCCGAACAGCAGCACATCGTAGATCATTTCGTAGATCTGGACGGGCTGCCTGGGCTGAGAATCCGGTGCCAGGTTTCCGGGGTGGATGTATGAGGTGGCCCACGGCAGGCTAGAAGGCACGCCCTGGCCATCGCCGTTGATGAAACTGCCTATCCGTCCGATGGCCTCCCCCAGGATCAGGCAGGGGGCGGCGACGTCCAGCAGCCCCCACGAAAGCAGATGCTTGCGTCTGGCAGCGAGTGCGCCCGCCAGCAGACCGCCGGCCAGGGCGCCATAGATGGCAAGGCCGCCTTCCTGGAAGGCGAGTATCTGCAGTGGGTAGGTCGAGTAGTAGTCCCAGGCATCGATTACATGGAAGAGACGTGCCCCAATCATTCCGGCGGGCACCCCCCACAATGCCAAAGAAAGGACGTCGTTCTCGGAGATGCCCCGACGCGAGGCCTCTCGAACTGCCAGAAGGACGCCCGCGAGGATCGCGACGGAGATCATCAGGCCGTACCAGCGAATAATGACAGGGCCGGACGAGAAGAAGGTAGGATCGATATCGATGATAATCCCGGTCCGCAAGTCCCAGATCCTTTGGCAGGAGTTGACGAGGCTTGATTGGATTATATACTGACCGCCCGCTTCTCGCCACGGTGTTGCATTCAGATTCGCCGTAGTTTACATTGTGTTCTACCGGTTTCTTCTCGAAACTGTGCCGGTATAATGGGTGCCGAGCAAGCCTGACTTCGAAAAGGAGGACCTGCATGACCTACGTTATCACCGAGCCCTGCATTAACGTGAAGGACACCTCTTGCGTGGAAGTCTGTCCGGTGGATTGCATTCATCCGACCAAGGAAGAGGAGGGGTTTGACGCATCGGAACAGCTCTTCATCAATCCCGATGAGTGCATCGACTGCGGTGCGTGCGAGTCAGTGTGCCCTGTGAATGCCATCTTCTCGGATGCCGAGGTACCCGAGAAGTGGCAGAGCTTCGTCGCTAAGAACGCGGACCACTACAAGTAGTCGGGGCGGAATGAAGTAGAAGGCGAGAGGGCCCAGGCACGCATCCGGGTCCTCTCACTGTGTCTGCTGTCCCTTCGATGCATGCTGTGCGACAAAAGTCGCAGCGAGAGCAGCCGCGGCGAATTATCCTTATTAGGTACAGAAAGGGGCACAACTTCCTCGCGCCCCACGAGATTTGTATCCAGGAAGGATGAGAGATGACGGCATCACCCACACAGATCCTCAAGGACGAGCACAGGGTTATCGAGAGGGTGCTGGCGGTGCTGCGTCGGGCAGCCGCCAGGCTCGAAGCAGGCGAGAGGGTAGACCCGTCGGTCTTCGAGCGAAGCATCGACTTCATACGAAATTTCGCCGACCGCTACCACCATGCCAAGGAAGAGAACGCACTCTTCACGACCATGGCCGCTCACGGTATTCCCCAGAGGCAGGGCCCTATCGGCGTGATGCTAATGGAGCACGAGCAGGGGCGGGCACACGTTCGCGGCATGGCAGAAGCGCTGGAGAAGTACAGGGCAGGCGACGATTCCGCCCGATCGGCCCTGGCCGAACACGCCAACGGCTACGCCGACCTGTTAAGCGCCCACATCTACAAGGAGGACAACATCCTCTACCCCATGGGGGACGAGGTGATGCCCGCCGACGTGCAGGAGGGTCTGCTGAAGGACTTCCACGAACTGGAAGCGCGGGTGCTCACCCCCGCCGAGCGCCAGCGCTATCTGGACACAGTGGCGGAACTGGAAAAGGCGGTATGACGGCCGTACAGATCCACAAGGTCTCGTAGCCGTTCGGCGTGCTGGGGGGTGAGCTGGCCGGGGGAGAGGCGCCAGGTCCAGTTGCCCTCCGCCTGGCCGGGCATGTTCATGCGAGCCTCGGTTCCAAGCTCTAGAACGTCCTGGAGCGGAACTACCACCATATCGGCCACCGAGCGGTACAGCAGGCGGATCAAGTCCCAGCTTATTTCCCCGTCGCTACCCAGGTAACGCCGCACGTGATCCTGCTCCTTTGGGGGCCTTGAGGTGAACCATCCGACGGTAGTGTCATTGTCGTGGGTGCCGGTGTAACCCACGGACCGCCGTTCGTAGTTGTGGGGCAGGTAGGGGTTGGTGGAATCGCCGCCGAAGGCGAATTGAAGCACCACCATCCCTGGATAGCCCAGTTCGAGCCGCAACTCTTCGACCTCGGGCGTGATCAGTCCCAGGTTCTCGGCGATTACCGGCAGACGCCCCAGTGCGCCCTCCACCGCTCGGAAGAAGGCCGCACTTGGCCCCTTGACCCACCTCCCATGCTCCGCGGTTGGGTGGTGGGCCGGGATCTCCCAATAGGCCTCGAAACCCCGGAAGTGATCGATTCTGACCTCGTCCACCTGCGCCAGGGTCGTGCGGAATCGCTCTATCCACCACTGGTAGCCATGCTCGGCCATCCTGTCCCACTGATAGAGCGGATTTCCCCACCGCTGACCGGTCTGGGAGAAGTAGTCGGGTGGGACTCCGGCCACCACCGTCGGGCGGCCGTGCTCATCCAGATAGAACAGATCCTGATGAGACCAGACGTCCGCGCTGTCCAGGGCGACGAAGATGGGGATGTCGCCAATTATCCTCACCCCATGGCTGTTGGCGTGGGAACGAAAGGCCGACCACTGCCGCGCGAACTGAAACTGGAGGAACTTGTGGAAATCCACCGACTGGGCCAGTTCGTGGCGCGAACGATCGAGGGCCTCCGGCCGGCGCTCGACCAGTTCGGGCTCCCAATTGAGCCACTGCTCGCCGTTGTGAGCATCCTTTATCGCCATAAACAGCGCGTAATCCTCCAGCCATGACAACGCCCCGCCGCAAAACCCCTCAAACTCCGACTTTTGCAGGGCAGACGCCTCGTTCGCGAAGCGCTGATGTGCTCGCCTCAGCCTATTCAGCTTGAAAGCGGTTACTGGTCCGTAGTCCACGCGCTCCGTCTCGAATATCTCGTCGCCGGTCAGATCTTCCTTCGTGAGCAGCCCTTCGTTTACCAGCAGTTCCAGGGAGATCAGTAGCGGGTTGCTGGCCATAGCGGAAGGGGAAGCGTAAGGGGAGTTGCCGTGGCCGAGAGGGGTGAGCGGCAGGACCTGCCATAGCCCCTGGCCCGCCGACTCCAGGAAGTCCGCGAAGTCGATGGCGCTAGGACCGAGGTCCCCAATCCCGTGCGGCCCTGGGAGGGACGTGAGGTGCATGAGGATGCCAGCCTCTCGCCTGACGTAGTCGGTGCTGACTCGTTCCTTCATCTGACTCTCTTCTCCGTCGTTACCACCTCCGTGGTAAATGGTGTGCCTCCTTCTCTGGTCGCATCCACCGGCCCAACTGTGAGATGATCACGCAATCGACCGCGATGGACAGATGAGAATGGAGGGCACCGTACTATGCGCGTCGTATTTGGTAGCGATATCACAGCGAAGGTGGAACCTCCGGCAAGCATACGGGAATATATGAGTCCGAATGCCGGCATGGCGAACCTCAGCATTACCGAAGTGGCACTCCCCAGCGGCTCGGCTACGACCGATCACATGCACGATACCGACCAGGTTGTATACGTGCTTGAAGGGGAAGCGCTCTTCGTCGGGAGCGATGGAGAGCACCACCGGCTTCGCACGGGCGATATGATCTACATTCCAGCCGGTGTTGTCCACAGGCATGTGTGCGCCGGGGCAGAGACGTTGAGACAGCTAGCGATCTTCGTCAGTCCTGTGCGCATGAGCACAGCGGGGTGAGGGGAGGAGGTGGATCACTCGCCGAACTTATAGCCAACCCCATAGACCGTCAGCACATGAGTTGGGCGCTGGGGATCTGGCTCGATCTTGGACCGCAGATTCTTGACGTGGGCATCGATGGTGCGCTCGTAGCCCTCGAAGGCCTCGCCCTGTACTAGATCCAGTAGCTGCAGCCGGCTGTACACCCTCCCTGGGTTCCGCATAAGCACCTCCAGCAACCGGAACTCGGTCGGGGTCAGGTCCAGCAGTACCCCGCCGCGGTGTACCTCGTGGCGTTCGGGGTCCAGCACCAGATCGCCTGCCCGAAGGGTCTCCAGTGCCTGCTGCGGCTGCGTGGGTCCGGCCCTGCGAAGCACTGCCCTAACACGAGCCACCACCTCTCTGGGGCTGAAGGGCTTGGTGACGTAGTCGTCGGCGCCCAGCTCAAGGCCGATCAGCTTGTCGGCCTCCTCGTCGCGAGCTGTTAGCATGATGATGGGCAGTGCAGATTCTCTCCGGATCTGGCGGCAGACCTCCAGCCCGTCAACACCGGGGATATTGATGTCGAGAAGCACCAGTTCCGGTGCCTTCTGGTGAAAGGTGGACAGCGCGCCCTCCCCGCTGATTGCTGTGA
>JAJYKO010000404.1 GCA_021788565.1 Chloroflexota bacterium | reverse complement strand
GCTTAATCGGGAGGGGAACTCCAGATGAACCTGACTGCACGAGTCCGCGACTGGGTACGCACCTGGGTGCCATTGGAGGATCTGCTGCCAGACCAGCTACCGGCCTATGTGCGGTCGCCCGTCTACTACTTTGGCGTGATCGCCATATCCAGCCTGGCGATGTTGATCCTATCCGGATTCACCCTTGCCTTTTTCGGGCCGCAGTGGTGGCACGTCAACGACGTTGGCCGCTTCGTCAACAGCGTTCATTTCTGGTCCACACAGGCGTTCTTCTTCTCGATTACTCTCCACCTCTGGAGCGAGTTCACCAAGGGATCCTGGCGCCACGGCCGCCGTCTGACCTGGGCTGTGGGCGCGATCACATTTGTGGTGGCCATCGGCACCGCCTTCACCGGCTATCTGTCTCAGACAAACTTCGACTCTCAGTGGATCGCGGTCCAGGGTAAAGACGCGATGAATGGGATAGGGATCGGCTCCTTCTTCAACCTGATGGACTTCGGCCAGATGTTCGGCATCCATGTGGTGCTCCTGCCATTATTGGTTTCCCTGCTGGTGGCCGGGCACCTGCTACAGGTTCGCATCCGCGGCATAGTCCGACCCTATGCGCAGAGCCCTGAAGCCGAGAGGGAAAGGGAACAGCTCTGGGCCGGAGAAGTCGGCCCCGGGTGGTCGCCGTGGACTTCCTGGCTCGCCCACCCGCGTGATCGACGCGCCGAGCGTCCGCTCGGCTCTGACCAGGCCGTCTACTATCGTGGCATTCGCCAGGAGCCGTACGACCTGATCCGCGAAGGGCTTATCGCGCTTCTCGGCGTGGCCGTCTTCGCCTTCGTGTTTGCCGGTGTCTTTTCTTCGCCCGACGAGCCGCCGATCACGCTTCAGCAGTACGCTCAGCAGGATCCCGTCGGCTTCCTCACGACCGCTATGGCGGAACTGTCTGGCTCCAGCACGATTGCCCAGTACGGCCCACCCTACAACAACGGATCAGGGTCGGTTCAATATCTGGGGCCGATTTCCCTGCAGGAGTTGGCCGGTGTGACGATACCTATCAACACGGCTCAGGACTTTGTGCTTCAGCCGCTGTCGACCATCACGAATACCGACCCCACGCTCAGAAGCGCTCTTGAGCGGTTCTCGCAGGCATCGGCAGATCAACAGGCGACCTGGGAAAAGGCGTACACCGATGCTCTGGGAAAGGCGACTTCGAACAACGGCAAATTGGCATTACCGTCGGCCGACGCGGGCCCGCTTCCGAAGATGATGGATACCCTGCTCAGCATGGGACAGAGCGGCGCGCTGGATGGGCTGCTGTTGAGTACTAGAGGCTTTTACCAGTTAGACTTCACGAAGCCGCTCCTCTTTCTGTCCGAAGACACCCTCCCGGCCAGGGCTAAGAAGCTGGGCATGCTGCCGACGGAGTGGGGAATGATGAACGAGACGGGCAACTTTCCTGGGCAGGCATGGCTCTGGCTGTACACCCTCTGGTACCAGATTCCGCCATACAGCACCTCTCCTGACGGAGATGTGTTCGTCTGGGTTACTATGGCCGTCCTGACGCTCATCCTGGTGGTGTTTCCATTCATACCGTACGTGAACCGCCTTCCCTTCCATTTGGGTATCCATCGACTCATCTGGCGGGAGTACTACCGCGACCGGGAGCGTCCCCCGGCGCCGCCCCCGGCAGTTCGCCGGTGATAGCTCGATGAAAGCCTCAAGCCGTGGGGGACCAGACCCAGTCACGAATCTCAGGCAGGTCCTCGAAATGCTCTCGGGAGTACTCGGTCGCCTGAGCAATGAGGGTCTCGCACTCGTTGATCAGAGTTAAGGCACGATCGCCCATCCGCGGCGAGCGCCGGAGTGCCTCGATGCACAGGTGATAGCGGCTCATGTGGTTCAGCGCGACCATGTCGAACGGGGTCGTGGTCGTCCCCTGCTCGTTGAACCCCCGCACGTGGAAACGCGCCACGTTGGGCCGGCCATGTACGATCTCGTGGATCGCCCGCTGGTAGCCGTGGAAGGCGAAGACAACTGGACGATTCTCCGTGAAGAGATCGACGAACTTCGACTCCGCCATCCCATGTGGGTGGGCATCGGGGGTGAACAGGGTCATCAGGTCGACGACGTTGACCACTCGCACACCTAGGTCGGGCGCGTGCTTCCGCAGCCACCACGCCGCCGCCACGGTCTCCAGCGTCGGTATATCCCCGGCGCACGCCAGCACCACGTCCGGCTGGCCGCCAGTATCGTTGCTGGCCCACTCCCAGACCGAGGCTCCACGCGTGCAGTGCTCGATAGCCGCATCCATGTCCAGCCACTGAAGCTGTGGCTGCTTGTCGATCACGATCAGGTTCACATAGTCGCGGCTGCGCAAGCAGTGATCCGCCACGGAGAGCAAGCAGTTAGCGTCAGGCGGCAGGTAGATGCGCGCGACCGTGCCGCGCTTGGAGAGCATCACGTCGATCAGGCCAGGCCCCTGGTGGCTGAAGCCGTTGTGGTCGTTACGCCAGCAGGTGGACGTCAGCAGGATGTTGAGCGAGGCAACCGGTGCGCGCCAAGAAAGCTTGGTCGCTTGTTCCAGCCACTTGGTGTGCTGGACAATCATCGAGGCCGCGACCATCGCAAAAGCCTCGTAGGTCGCGAAGAGCCCGTGACGCCCGGTCAAAAGATAGCCTTCGAGCCAGCCCTCGCAGAGATGCTCGCTCAGCACCTCCATCACCCGCCCGTCTGAAGCGACGTGGTCATCGATGCTGATCTTGGTGCCGACGAAGCAGCGGTTCTCGACCTCGAAGACGCTGCCCAGCCGGTTCGAGTTGATCTCGTCAGGGCAGAATACTCTGAAGTCCGCTGACCTGGCAGTTCGCACGTAGATGTCTCGCAGCATCTCGCCAAGCTGGCGGGTGGACTCGTGGCGCTCGGTGGCCGGCCGCGGAACGGGGAGCGCATACGTCCGGAAGTCCGGCAGGTCGAGGTCGACCAGGAGCCTGCCCCCGTTAGCGTGGGGGTTGGCGCTCATTCGCCGCTCGCCCTCGGGCGCCAGCGCCGCGAGCTCGGGAATGAGCCGCCCGTCCTGGTCGAACAGTGTCTCCGGCTTGTAGCTGCGCAGCCATACCTCGAGCATCTCGAGCTGCGCCGGGTTCGACTTCACCTCCGGCAGCGGCACCTGGTGCGCGCGGAAGGTGCCCTCCACTGGCTGGCCGTCGAGCTCCCTCGGACCGGTCCAGCCCTTAGGTGTGCGAAGGACGATCGCAGGCCAGCGCGGCCGGCCGGCCATGCCATTCGCTCGCGCCTCCTGCTGGATGGCGCGGATCCGCTCGTAGCACGCGTCCAGCGCCGCGGCGAACGCCTGGTGCATCAGCGGTGGATCGTCACCTTCGACAAAGTGAGCCTCGTAACCGTTCCCCTCCAGGATAGCTCGGATCTCGTCGTCGGCGGCACGGCCCAGGACGGTTGGGCCAGAGATCTTGTACCCGTTCAGATGCAGGATCGGCAGCACCGCGCCATCTCGCACCGGATTGAGGAAGCTGGTGCTTTTCCAGGAACCGGCCAACGGCCCCGTCTCCGCCTCGCCATCGCCGACAACAGCGACAGCGATCAGATCCGGGTTGTCGAAGGCCGCGCCGAAGGCGTGGGTGAGGACGTAGCCGAGCTCGCCCCCCTCGTGGATCGAGCCGGGCGTCGGCACGCTCACGTGGCTCGGGATACCCCCTGGGGTTGAAAACTGTCGGAACAGCCGCCGCAGTCCCTCCACATCCCGCGATACTTCCGGGTAAACCTCCGAGTACGTCCCTTCGAGGTAGCCGTTCGCCACGAGGGCAGGGCCTCCGTGCCCCGGGCCCGCCAAGTAGATCGCATCGACGTCGTGCTCTTTGATCAGCCTGTTCAGGTGCACGTAGATGAAGCTCAGACCGGGCGACGTGCCCCAGTGGCCCATCAACCGGGGCTTGACGTGCTCCGGCCGCAGCGGCTCCTGGAGGAGTGGATTGGCCTGCAGGTAGATTTGCCCGACAGTCAGGTAGTTAGCCGCCTGCCAGTAGCGGTTCATCCGGTCGACCAGACCGGGCAGCAGCGGTCCCGACATCGGGGTATTCTCTGGATGCTGGGTAGCGCTGGTAGCTTCGACCGTGCTTGAGATAGTGGCGTCAAATTGATACATGGCTTCCTCCCATTTGTCGGCCAAGGCCGAGCACGCGGCAAACCGTCTCGGCTATCATCTGTTCTTCGTCCGTGTGAATGACGCGGACCGAAACACGGCTGTCCGCCACGGAAATCACGCCCTCATTCGCCACGTTTCGCTTTTCTTCGAGTTCGATTCCGAGGAATCCCAGCCCATCGCAGATCCGGGCGCGGATCGTGGGCGCGTTCTCTCCGATGCCACCAGCGAACACCAGCGTGTCCAATCCACCCAACGCCGCCACGAACGCGCCGATCCATTTCTTGACCTGGTAGCAAAACAGCGCGACCGCTTCAGCCGCCCGCACGTCCTGAGTTTCGTGGTTGAGCAAGTCACGCATGTCGGAACTGCTCTCCGACACGCCGAGCAGCCCGGACTGGAAATTGACCATCTCGTTGAATTGCTTCGCGCTCATTCTTTCAGTGCGCGACAGATACCAAACCAGTCCGGGGTCAAGATCGCCGGAGCGGGTGCTCATCGGCACCCCGGCTGTCGGGGTGAAACTCATGCTTGTGTCTATGGGTTTGCCATCGCGCACCGCCGCCAGGCTCGCGCCATTGCCGAGGTGGGCGAGGATGACCCGGCCTTGTGCCGCTTCCGTTCCGGCCAGGCGGGCCAGTTCTCCCATCAGAAACGAATACGACAACCCGTGAAACCCGTACCGCCGCACCCCCTGCGCTTCGTAGCGGCGCGGTATCGGCAACAACCGGGCCACCTGCGGTAGGTCATGGTGAAAAGCCGTGTCGAAACATGCCACTTGCGGCAGGTCAGGAAAGCGCCGATGAAACGCTTCGGTCAACAGGATTTCCTCCGGCAGATGCTCAGGATCGAATGGACTGAGATCGTGCAGCTCCTCAACCATCTCCGCGGTGATTCGCTGCGGCTCGCTGTACTTCGGCCCACCATGCACCACGCGATGTCCCACCGCGGTCAACGCATCTCGCCCGCCACGTTCCTCGATCCAATCCATGAGGGCGCCCACCGCCACCGTGTGATCCGGCGCCTTCACTGACCGCGAAAAGTTGTCCGCGTCGTTCAAGCCTTTCACCCGTAGAGTGGCCCCCGGCTGTCCAATCCGCTCGATCCCGCCCTCCAGAATCCGCCGGAGCGAGTCACCGGCTTCGAACAGCGCGACCTTGATGCTCGACGAGCCACCATTGATCGTCAGGATGTGTGGGTTAGCTGGTTTCATGGAAGACCCCTCCTGGGTATTGCCCGCTTACGAGGGGCGGAGCAGTGTCGCGAGGTCGTAGCCCATCAAGTCGCCTATACGCTCGATGGCGATGTCCGCCGGTGGATATGCGGCAAGGTTCTTCGGGTCGAGCGCGTATTGCCCCTGCCGGGGAAAGACCGTTGTCAGCCGCGCACCCCAGGCCTGCTTCATCGCTGTGAGGATGCGCAGCTTGTCGTCCACCATGACGTAGTGATCAGCCGGGTAGCGCGCCGCGACGTCGTCCAGGACCTGCTCTTTGTGGATGTAGATGAGCACGCGGCCCTCGACTGCCTCCCACAGTCCCGAGCGCTCGACTTTCCGGGGTTGAAAGACCACGTCGCCGTCCGACAGGATGACCGTCGGCCCCCAGGCCGCGAGTTGCTGGACGACGTCGAGCGCCCGCGGGTATAGGCGGTCCGCGAACGGATACTCCAGCAGGTAGAGGGAAGCGGCCAGCAAATGCGGGTCACGCAGATGCTCGATCCGGTAGCGCTGGAGGGCGCCCAGGTAGTCGGCGTAGCCGAGTTCGGCTCG
>JAJYKO010000403.1 GCA_021788565.1 Chloroflexota bacterium | reverse complement strand
TCTCAGGCGGAGCAACTGCTTCGAGTACCTGCGTATGCGGGAGATGAACGAGGTCGAGGACGGCAAGATCACGGTCGACGGACCGGAGATCGACGACGTGCCGATGGGCGGCTCGCTTCCTCTGGGCATAGTGGTGGAAGTCGCCGGCCGGAAGATGCAGTCGGACTTCGAGCCCGTGATGGAGCGCAAGATCCACGACTTCATCAATGGCGCCGAGGGTATACAGCACATCGGCCAGCGCGATATCGCCTGGATCCGCATCAGCAAGAGCGCTGCTCAGAAGGGCTTCAAGATCAAGGACCTGGGCGAGATCCTTTACGCGAAACTGAAGAGCGACTTCTCGGCGATCGCGGATAAGCTGCAGGTGAAACTGTACACGACCCAGGGGAAAGTGGATGAGCTGTTGAGCGTGGCTCGCGAGGCGTACCACGAGCGAAACATCCGCGTCGCGAACATGACCGACGAGACGGTGGACGTCTTCTACAGCTGCACCCTCTGCCAGAGCTTCGCGCCGAACCACGTCTGCATAGTTTCGCCTCAGCGCCTCGGCCTCTGCGGCTCGGTGAACTGGCTGGATGCGAAGGCGTCGTTCGAGATCAATCCCGTTGGGCCCAACCAGCCCGTGCAGAAGGGCAACTGCCTCGATACGGTAAAGGGCGAGTTCGATCTGATCGATGACTTTGTCGCCCGAAAGTCCAATCAGAGCGTCCCACGGGTCACCATGTATTCGATTATGGATGCGCCCATGACGGCCTGCGGATGCTTCGAGTGCATCGCGATGTTGGTTCCAGAGGCCAACGGAATCATGGTTGTGTCGCGCGAGGACACCAGCATGACTCCCGCTGGCATGACCTTCTCCACGATGGCCGGCACGGCGGGTGGTGGCCTCCAGACCCCGGGCATGATGGGAATCGGTAAGTACTACCTCACCAGCGACAAGTTCATCTCGGCGGACGGCGGGTTCCCGAGGATTGTGTGGATGTCCTCCTACCTCAAGGACTCCATGGCCGATGAGCTCAAGCAGGTGTGCGAAAAGATTGGCGACCCCGGCCTCCTGGACAAGATAGCCGACGAACGGGTCGCCACCACTGTCGAGGAGTTGCTGCCGTTCCTGGAAGAGAAGGGTCACCCTGCCCTGACGATGGATCCAATTTTCTAGCCACAATAGAGTTGTTTTGGGGCGGTCGGAGTGGCCGCCCCAAAACCTGCACTGGAGGTTTGCAGTATGGCAGTGACGGTTCAGATCCCCGTCGAGAAGTCCGCCGGCAAAGTGCGCGAGGTGACTCTCGGAGCAACAGCCGCGGATGGCGGTACCAGAACCAGCACGATTACCGTTGGCGGCGAGACGAGCTTGCCGTTCCTCCACTTCGAGTCGGGGATGGCCCATCGACCGGTGGTGGGTGTGGAAATCCACGACAACAATCCCAAGGACTGGCCCGACCACCTGAAGGAAGTTTGGGGCGACGTGATGGACGACCCCGCGGAGTGGGCGAAGGCGGCGGTGGCCGCCGGAGCGGACCTGGTGGTGCTAAGGCTCACCGGCACCAATCCTGACCTGCTGAACCGCTCGCCCGAGGAGGGCGCGGAGACGGTGAAGGCGGTTCTCAAGGCCGTTGGCGTTCCGCTGATCGTCTACGGACCAGGCCAACCCCAGAGGGACAACGAGGTGCTGCTGAAGGTCGCCGAGGCGGCTTCCGGAGAGCGCATCGTCCTCGGTGACATCGAGAATACCAACTACAGGACCATCGTTGCGGCTGCCCTGGGCAGCGGGCACCTGGTGATCTCTCAGTCGCCTATCGACGTCAATATGGCAAAGCAGGTCAATATCCTGGCGACGGACATGGGACTCCCGCCCGAGCGAATGCTGGTGGACCCCACCACAGGCGCCCTGGGCTACGGCATAGAGTACACCTACTCCGTCATGGAGAGGCTGCGCATCAGCGCCCTCGCAGGCGACGCCATGACCCAGTTCCCGATGATCTGCACTGTGGGCGAGGAGTCGTGGAGGCAGAAGGAGTCCAAGGCTGCCGAGGGCGTGCCCGACGAATGGGGCGATATTCGAGAGCGTTCGATCATATGGGAGATACTCACCGCCACAACGTTGCTTCAGGCGGGCGCTGACATTCTGGTGCTGCGCCACCCCAAGAGCGTGGAGCAGGTGAAGATCGCCATCGACAATTTGATGAAGGCGTAATGGGGAGGTACGAATAGATGGCTCTATCAGGACTCGAAATCTACAAGCTGCTCCCCAAGACCAACTGCAAGGAGTGCGGTTTCCCTACCTGCCTGGCCTTCGCTCTGAAGCTGGCCGCCAAGGGCGCCGAGTTGAGCGCCTGTCCGCACGTCTCGGACCAGGCGAAGGCCGCTCTTGAGTCGGCGTCGGCGCCGCCCATTCGCCTGGTGACCGTCGGCGAGGGCGACAAGAAGTTCGAGGTAGGCAACGAAGTCGTGATGTTCAGGCACGACAAGACCTTCTACCACCGGCCCGGCCTTGCCCTTCGGGTCAAGGATACGCAGCCGGTCGAAGAAGTGGCCAAGACGGTTGCCGAGGCGGCGGCATATTCCGTCGAGCGCGTGGGAATGCAGCTTACGCTGGATGCCATCGCCGTCGAGAACGCGAGCGGGGACTCGGCCGCCTTCGTGAAGTGCATGGAGGCTGTGAAGGCGAACGCCAAATTGCCGCTGATCCTGATGTCCCGCGACCCCGCGGCTATCGAAGCCGCGCTGAACGCGGGCGCTGGTGCTAGGCCGCTGATCTATGCCGCCGACGTCGAGAACTGGCAGGCGATGGCGGAGCTTGCGAAGAAGGCTGGAGCGTCGCTCGTGGTACGTTCCAACGGTAACCTGGACGAGCTTGCGACGCTGACCGACGATCTGACAAAGGCAGGAGTTCAGGACCTGGTGCTCGATCCAGGTGCTCGCGACCTGGCAGGCTCCCTTGGGCAGCTCACCCAGCTCAGACGGCTGGCCATCAAGAAGAACTTCCGCGCGCTGGGCTTCCCGGTCATCACCTTTCCAGGGGAGGGTGCTGCGTCTGTGGAGCAGGAGGCGGTCGCTGCGTCCGTGCAGATCGCGAAGTACGCCGGCATCGTCGTGCTGGACCACTTCAATCCGTGCGTAGTTTACCCGCTGCTTACCCTGCGGCTGAACATCTACACCGATCCGCAGAAACCGATCCAGGTGTCGCCGGGCATCTATCAGTTCAACGAGCCCGGACCCAACTCGCCGGTGTTGATCAGCACGAACTTCTCCCTCACCTACTTCTCCGTCGCGGGCGAGGTGGAGTCGAGCGGCGTTCCCACCTGGCTCGTGATCTCCGACTCGGAAGGCCTATCCGTGTTGACGGCATGGGCCGCCGGCAAGTTCACAAGCGAGAGCATCGCCAAGACCGTGAAGACGTGCGGCATCGCCGACAAGGTTAGCCGGAAGGTAGTGACGCTCCCAGGTATGGTGGCTACCCTCTCGGGCGAGCTTGAAGAGGAACTCCCGGACTGGAAGATCACGGTAGGCCCGCGCGAGGCAGTGGACATCAAGGGCTTTCTCAAGACACAAGCGCAGTAGTTCTGAGTGCTGAGTCCTGAGTCCTGAGTTCTGCCTTGAGACGATGTGGAGTGTCTCCACAGAACTCAGAACCCAGAACCAGCGAGCATTCGCGCCTCACTAGACAGGGGAACCCGAGCGTGACAGTAACAATCGCGATGGCAGGCAAAGGCGGGGTCGGTAAGACGACCGTCGCCTCGATGATCCTGAAGTACCTGCGCCAGAAGAGCCAGGATGGAGTCCTGGCCATCGACGCCGATCCGAGCTCTAACCTGAATAGCGTGCTAGGGCTCGATCTCGAGTCCACTGTCGGCGACATCCGTGAGGAGACCGCCGACAGAAGCAGCAAGGATGGAGTCATACCAGCCGGCATGCCCAAACGCGACTACCTTGAGTACCGAATCGAGGAGTCACTGGTAGAGAGCAAAGGGCTGGATCTCATCGCCATGGGACGGCCTGAGGGACCCGGCTGCTACTGTGCCGCCAACCACGTTCTTCGTGAGGTTGTGGACAGACTAGCCGGCTCTTATCAGTACGTGGTCATCGACAACGAGGCAGGGTTAGAACACCTGAGCCGACGAACCACCCGGGACGTGGACATCCTGTTGGTCGTTTCTGATCCATCCATCCGGGGTCTCATCGCGGCGGGTCGCATAGCTGGCCTGGTCAACGAGTTGCAGACCAAGGTTGGGCGCGTGTACCTTATCGTAAACCGTGTGGACGGGGAATTGAGCCCATCCTTGCTGGACGAGATTCACCGGCAAGGGCTGGATCTGGCGGGAGTGGTGCCGGTGGATGCTCAGGTGGGTTCGTTCGATCGGGATGGCAAGCCCCTGGTGGAATTGCCCGAGGATTCCGCCGTGTATTCAGCGGTGCGTTCTCTCATGGACAAGATGTTGAACGGGAAAGGCAATTAGCTATTAGCCGTTAGCAATTAGCTATCAGCTTTCAGCCGTTAGCCGGTTGCTACTGACAGACGCCTACCAGCTAATCCCTAATTGCTGATATCTAACAGCTAATAGCTTGGAGGGACGAGTATGCTGGTCATCGGAGAAAACATACACATCATTTCTCCCAGGGTAAAGACAGCTATAGACGAGCAGGACGCGGATTTCTTCCGTGCCCTGGCTCAGAAACAGGCCGCGGCGGGAGCCAACTACGTCGAGCTGAACATAGGCCCTTCTCGGAAGAGGGGCACCGAGATCATGCCGTGGATAGTGCAGGCCGTGCAGGACAGCATCGACGTACCTCTGTCCCTCGATACCACCAACGCGGACGCTATCGAGGCCGGCTTGAAGGTCTGCAAGCGGACACCTCTCATCAACTCGACCTCCGCTGAAGTGGCGCGCCGCAACCGCCTGTTCCCTATGGCCGCCAAGTTCAAGGCTCCCATCATTGCCCTCGGAATGACCGAGCAGGGCATTCCGACGACGGCCGACGGCCGTGCCGAACTGGGCTTCGAATTGATCAACGCTGCCGCTGAGTTCGACATCAGCCCCGACAACCTCTTCCTGGATCCGCTGGTGCTGCCCATCTCCGCCGACCAGCCGGGCGTTCAGGTGACCGTCGAGGCGATTCGGATGTTCAAGGGGCTGTCGGACCCGCCCGTGAAGACCACGGTGGGCCTGAGCAACGTGTCCAACGGCGCTCCCAACGAGAACCGGCCCCTCATCAATCGCATTTTCCTGGTGATGCTCCTGGGTGTCGGTCTGGACTCTGCCATAGTCGATCCGCTGGACAGTAAGCTGATGGAGGCGGTTCGGATCGTAGAGAATCAGGATGTCAGCACTGGTGTCGGCAAGCTGCTGTGCGCGCTGTACAACGCCTACGCCGCTGGCGAGCACCTGACGCAGGATGCCGTGGACGTGAGCGATCCCGAGCAGGTTGACATCTGGAAGACGGTCAGGGTTCTCCAGAACGAGGTCATCTACGCGAACTCGTACCTGAGAGTGTAGCTGTCAGCGATCCGCTGTCCGCTTTGATCAGGCCAAGGTTCCGGACCTGACGCGGCAAGGGCAGGCAACTAAAGTGAAGCGGCGACCAAACCCGCGGGGTCTTTGGCTCGTGGCCCTGTAGTGACGTGCCTTGATCCCCAGAGACCCCGCGGGTTTCATCCTGGCTTTGGTTTAGGGGGAGGCGCAGTCGTCGAACTGCGCCTCCCCCTCACCGTTTCACGGCATCCCCCGGTGGCGACGCCACAACTGTTGCTGACACCCGGCAGCCGATCGCTGATAGGGCATGGTTTGAGGATGATGTCACAGTTCGGGCGGAAGCGACGGGGAGGGCGAGGCTCCTGCCGAGCCGCCCGGGTGGGGCAACTGGCGGCTCGCCGGGACGTGAGGCGAGCGGGCACGGGACGCGAGCGAGCGCAGCGTCCCG
>JAJYKO010000402.1 GCA_021788565.1 Chloroflexota bacterium | reverse complement strand
AGGTGAGGGCACAACGGTTTTCGTGACCGTGCC
Source organism: Chloroflexota bacterium (assembly GCA_021788565.1). The sequence continues at coordinate 5,891 of JAJYKO010000402.1, read as the reverse complement.
GCTTACTGACAACCTGCTGGTGGGGAAGCCTGATGAGCAAGCTCCGAGTATTGCTGGCTGATGACCACGGGGTGCTCCGAGCAGGGCTTGGAAGCCTCTTGAACGCCCAGCCCGACCTGGCGGTGGTGGGTGAGGCCGCCGATGCCGACGATGCGGTCCGCCAGGCATTGGAGCTCCGCCCCGACATCGCCCTGGTGGACGTGCGTATGCCGGGGAACGGCATCGAGGCAACCCGTCGAATGAAGGCCGATCAGCCCGAGCTGAAGGTGCTGATCCTCAGTCAGTACGATGATCCTGTCTACCTGCACCAGGCCATGGCAGCCGGGGCTTCGGGCTACGCCCTGAAGCGCACGGGAGGTCAGGAGTTGCTTCAGGCCATTCGAGCCGTCGGGCGCGGCGAGGTGTACCTGCACCCTGCCATGGCAAGGGTATTGGTCGAGGAGGGCTGGGGGCCTCGTCAACCCGCTCCCGCCACCCTGATTGAGCCTCTCACCGAGCGGGAGATCCAGGTGCTTCGACTCATTGCCCACGGATACACCACCGCGGAGATCGCCGGCGAGATGCTGATCAGCGCGCGCACGGTTGAGGCCCACAAAACGAGGCTGATGGACAAACTTGGGGTCCGCGGCCGCCGGGCCCTGGTCCAGTTCGCCCGTCAGCACGGCCTCCTTACCGAGGACTGACGGCGGGTACAGCGCTTTGCGGGAATTCCGCAACGCGCGGTGTGTAAACTCGACGGACTCTCCGCAACGCCACACTCCAAATCCACGGGGTTCTACTCTCCCCAAGTCACGCCGCTACAGTCACAATCCCCCTGTACCCCAGGGCCTCCGCCCGGGGCTCCTTCGTTGTCCATACGACACCCCAAGTCGGCTACAGGGAGGTGGCGATCTATGACCCATGACAATCACCTCGCGCCCGAACCGGTTCCTGAGGACCAGAAACCGGCCGACGGTGAGCGGCGCGGCTTCCTCAAGTGGCTGGGCCTGGCCGCGGCGGTCGCCGTCGGCGGCGCCGGAAGGGCCGCCGTCACTGAGGCAGCCAGCTCTCGCCAGACGCCCGCAAACCAGGGTCCGGCGGGGGCCACCATCACGGTCCCGTCCGCACCAGGTACGTCCCCCGGCCACGAGAACATCCTGCTGCGCATGCAGGCCGATCTCAAGCGCGCCCTCGCGAAACCCATAGAGCAGCGACGCTGGATCATGGTGATCGACCAGCGCAAGTGCGTCGGTTGCTCCTCCTGCACCGTCGCCTGCAAGGCTGAGAATCAGCTCCCGCCTGGCGTCGTCTACCGTCCAGTGATCGAGGAGGAGTTAGGCACCTATCCGAACGTCTCGCGCCGGTTCACCCCGCGCCCCTGTATGCAGTGCGAGAATTCGCCCTGCACCGAGGTGTGTCCCGTGGGCGCGACCTTCAGGAGGCCCGACGGCATCATCGAGATCAACTACGACGTCTGCATCGGTTGCCGCTACTGCATTAACGCCTGCCCTTACTCCGCTCGTACCTTCGACTCCGGCTTCTTCTATACGAAGAACACCCCTGCCGAGCAACCATACGAGGAGCAGGCGAACTTCGAATACGGCAAGCGGTGGGATCGGGCCAAGGGCTCACCTATCGGCAACGCCCGCAAGTGCACCTTCTGCGTGCACCGGCTCGATGCCGGCATGCTCCCGGCATGCACCACCACCTGCATCGGCGGCGCCACCTACTTCGGCGATGCCAACCTGCCGGACAGCCTGGTGTCCGAGCTGATAGCCTCGCCAAACGTCATGCGCCTTAAGGAAGAGCTCGGGACCAACCCGAGAGTCTACTATCTGGTTTAGGAGGGTGAAGATGTCAGCGATACCAGCAACTCGCCAGCCCGGCACACGCTGGTGGCAGGTGGTCCTCGCCCTCGCGTGGGCGGTGGCCTTTGTCGCCGGCCTCTACGGCCTCGTTCAAAGGCTCACTCTCGGCCACACCATAACCAACTACGGCAGCTACATTCCGTGGGGGCTCTGGGTGGCAATGTACATCTACTTCATCGGCCTGTCGGCCGGTGCTTTCCTGCTCTCGTCTCTGATCTACGTCGGCGGTATCAAGAGGCTCGAGCGGATCGGCAAACTGGCCCTCTTTACCGCCTTCATCACCCTGGTCTCAGCGCTGATAACTATCTGGCTGGACCTCGGCCATCTGGAGAGGTTCTGGGAGGTCTACGCCCATCCCAATCCCTTCTCGATGATGGCATGGATGGTGTGGCTCTACACAGCCTACTTCATCCTGATCATCGTTGAGATGTGGTTCGCCCTACGGTCGGACCTCGTGGCCTGGAAAAGCAGGGCTGGCTTGTCCGGGTTCCTGGCGAGGCTCCTATCTCTCGGCAATAGCGATACGTCGAAGGCCGGTCTCGCCCGCGACAAACGGGCGCTGAAAGTGATCGGCTCGCTCGGCGTTCCGCTGGCCATCGCCTTCCACGGCGGAGTCGGCTCCCTGTTCGGGGTGATCGGGGCGCGCCCCTACTGGAACTCGTCGCTCTACCCCATCCTCTTCCTGGTGTCTGCCCTCGCTTCCGGCGGGGCGTTGCTCACCTTCGTCGTCGCCGCTCTGTGGCCCGACCGCCGCTCCCCGGAGTTCAAGGACATGGTGAACTTGCTTGGCCGGATCGTGCTTGCGCTGCTGGCTCTCGACCTTTTGTTCGAGTGGGCAGAGATCTCCATCAATTTGTACGCTTCCATTCCGGCCTCGGCGGGTGCATACAGGGAGATGCTGTTCGGCCCCACCTGGTGGCAGTTCTGGCTGGTACACCTCGCCCTCGGCTCGATCGTCCCGATCCTACTCTTTGTGATCCGGCCGCGCTCTGTGGGTGCGGTCGGCCTCGCCAGCTTCCTGATGGCGGTCACCTTCATCGCGGTGCGCTTGGATATAGTCGTCCCCGGCGAAGTGCTCCCAGAGCTCCGTGGCCTGGAGACGGCCTACCAGGAGGTTGGGCTCTCCTTCCATTACGTGCCCAGCAGCACTGAGTGGTTGGTCGGTCTCTTTGTCGTGACCATTGCCATCCTCCTGTTCACCATCGGCTACAAGAACTTGCCATTAGTCACCAACAAAGACGCGGAGGCGCGAAGATGAGCGAACAAAAGCGACCGCTCGACCACCAGATCAGCAGGCGCAATCTCCTCAAGACGGGGGTGTTCCTCGGAGGATCAGCCCTGATGGCCGGGGTGCTGCCAGAGGCCATCGCCCGCGCGCAATCGAGCCAGATCACCGCCGATGAGGGATATACGTTGTCCAAGCCCGAGAGTGTACTGTACGGCGTATGCCTCCAGTGCAACACTCAGTGTACAATCAAGGCGAAGAACCTCAACGGCGTCATGGTCAAGATCGATGGCAACCCCTACAGCCCATTCAACATGTCGCCCGCGATTGACTACGCGACGCCCCCGGACCAGGCGGCCCTTGTCGATGGGCGGCTGTGCACGAAGGGTCAGTCCGGCGTCCAATCCTACTGGGACCCGTATCGCATCCGGAAGGTCCTCAAACGGACTGGCCCGCGCGGCTCCAACCAGTGGAAATCAATCCCATTCGACCAGGCGATCACCGAGATCGTCAACGGCGGCAAGCTGTTTAGCGACATCGGGGACAACCGTGACATCACCGGGCTGAAAGACGTCGCCGTCCTCAAGGACCCAAAGATCGGGGCCGCGATGGCCACCGACGCCGGATCCGTCCAGGCCGGCAAGATGTCTGTCGCGGACTTCAAGCAGAAGTACGCCAGTAATCTGGATGTGCTGATCGACCCTGACCATCCCGACCTCGGCCCCCGCAACAACCAGTTCGTCTTCATGGCGGGACGGATCGAGCCAGGCAGGGACAGCTTTGCCCAACGCTTCACCAACGGCGCCGTCGGCTCGACAAACTGGTACAACCACACGTCGATCTGCGAGCTGAGTCACCACATCGCCTTCAACTACGCCACGGCCCAATATTCTAAGGGCAAGTGGAGCACCGGCCCGGCTCATCTCAAGCCGAATTACAGCGAATCCGAGTTCGTGATCTTCTGGGGAACCGGCGCCTTCGAGAGCAACTTCGGCCCAACCCCTATGACCCAGCAGGTCACCGATTCCCTCACCCAGCGAAACTTCCATTTCGCCGTTGTGGACCCACGGCTCTCCAAGACAGCGGCCAAGGCATGGAAGTGGCTCCCTGTGCAGCCGGGCGGAGATCTCCCACTCGCGCTGGCGATGATGCGCTGGATCTTTGAGAACAAGCGCTACAATGAAGGCTTCCTGGTCAACGCCACTCAGGCCGCGGCTACCGCAGCTGGACAGAAGAGTTGGAGCACCGCGGGCTGGCTCGTCAAGGTCGGCGCCGATGGCAAACCGGGCGCGTACCTGCGAGCGAGCGATCTTGGGTTGACTGCGCCGGCCGGACAGGATCCCACCGATCTCTTCGTCGCCCTCGCCGGCGGCAATCCCGTCGCTTTTGATCCTTACGGGAAAGAGCCCGTCAAGGCCGACCTGTTTGTCGATACCACGCTGAGCGGAATGCACGTCAAAAGCGCACTCACGCTCCTCCGAGACGAATCCGAAGCGAAGAGCGCCACGGACTGGGCAGCCCTGGCTGGCGTGGATCCGGCCTTGATCGCGGAGGTTGCCGCGGAGTACACCAACCACGGACCGCGCGCGGGCATCGACTTCTATCGAGGCGCGGTCAAGCACTGGAATGGCTACTACACCGGCCAGGCGATCATCGCCCTGAATCTGCTGATCGGCAACCCCGACTGGAAGGGCGGCTTCTCGGCCGGCGGTGGCGCCTGGAACGCTATGGGCGGCACCAAAACCCAGCCGTTCAACCTCGCCGCGTTCCCGAACAAACGGGCTTCCTTCGGCATAAAGCTCACCCGCGAGGGATCGTCCTACGATCACTCGACTCTGTTCGCGGGCTATCCGGCCAAGCGGCCGTGGTTCCCCTTCACCAGCAACGTATATCAGGAGGTGCTGCCCGCCGCCCAGGCCGCCTACCCGTATCCTATCAAGATCCTGTGGCTTCACATGGGCAACCCGGGCCTCCTCGCGCCGGCCAACCAGACTCAGGTGGAGGTCCTACAGGACACGAAGGCGATACCGCTCCTGATCTCGGACGACATCGTCCTCGGCGATAGCTCGCTCTATTCGGACTACATATTCCCCGACCTGAGCTACACGGAACGCTGGGCATTTCTGGGAGCGCCGCCTTCGGTTATCACCAAAGCGTCTTTGATCCGGCAGCCGGTGGCCCCGCCCATTCCGGAAACCGTCACCATCGCCGGCGAAGCGATGCCGGTCAGCATGGAGTCCATGATGATCGCCATGGCTGGGGCGCTTGGTGCCCCCGGCTTCGGCAAAGATGCGCTCGGGACCGGCCTCGATCTCAAACGTCCGGAAGACTTCTATCTAAAGGCAGTCGCGAACGTGGCTGCGGGGGACAGTGCGACCGATGCCGTGCCCGACGCCAACGACGCGGAGATGGCCGTGTTCAGCAAAGCGCGCCAGCACCTCCCGCCGGAAGTCTACGATGGCGCGAAGTGGCAGCAAGCCGCTGGGGCGAGCACGTGGAAGAAGGTTGTCTACGTACTGAACCGCGGAGGTCGCTTCGAGGACTTCGACAAAGCCTACAACGGCGCCTACCTGTCGCACACATTCGGCAAGCTGTGGGACATCTATGTCGAGCCGGTGGCAACCGCCAAAGATAGCATGACAGGCGCATATACCTGGGGTGTGCCCCACTACGCGCCCCCATCGCACAGCGACGGCACGCCAATCCAACAGGACGGCTTCACCTTCCACCTCAGCTCCTTCAAGGAGATCTTTGGAGCGAAGCGAACGGTGTCGAACTACTGGTCGCAGCTCGCGCTCCTGCCCGAGAACTTCGTTCTT
>JAJYKO010000401.1 GCA_021788565.1 Chloroflexota bacterium | reverse complement strand
GGTTAGCAAAGGAGGCCTCAATGCTGGCTTCGATCCTCTGGGTGATCATAGTGCTTCTGCTGCTCTTCTGGTTGTTCGGCGCCTTCGTCGCCAACCTGGGGAACATAGTGTGGCTGGCACTCGTGATCGCGGTAATCATTCTCATCTACAATCTGCTCACGAGGGGCAGGGCAGAGATCTAGAATGTCTATTTGTAGGGGCGGCCGGCCCTAGCCGCCCGCGGGTCGGCAGGGCGCGACTCCAATGCTGAGAAAGCCGGTGCCCATTCCACAGATGAGTCCAATGAGGCTCGACGTTGGGATCTCCTTCCGCCACCTTTGCGCTGTCGGCAGCGTCTTGATTTCACGGACCCACTGGTTGGCCATGCGAGTTCGGAAGTAGATCACGATCGAGTTGAGCATCAGGGTGATCCCTGCCAGAGTTTTCAGCTCGGTAGCCCCAGTGACGAGGGCCAGCCCACTTCCCAGGTAGGCGCCCACGATTCCTGCCGCGCCTATCTCGATCGCGAGCACCGGATCCACGTTGCCCTCACGGAGGTGGCTCCAGCCCCCGGTCGAGGAAGCCGCAAACATGGCACCCAGGGCAGTTGCGAAGGCAAGGTGAACTGGTATCTTGAAGAGGATGATCAGCAGCGCGGCAACGAGGCCGGCACCGCCCAGCCCAACAAATCCAAGCAGCAACCCCAGGACAAACATGACTCCCGTGACGACCGGATCGACCACAGAGATTCCTCCCGAGACGGTGCAGTAATGGCGTGGAAGTTTAACCATCCGCGGAGAGACCGTCAAATCGTTCGGACGGCACGACCCTTGCGCCGGGGCGGCGCAGCGAGACGAGTAATCGGGGAGCAGGATGGATCGAAGGGATCCCAAGAAGCACATCAAGAGACGGCGCGCACTAACCGGCTTCCTTCTCGGAAGTTGGACCTATGTGCTCCTGGTCTTTGTGCCTATCAGCCTCGCCATCGAGCCGCTGGGGCTACCGAAGTTCTGGGCCTTCATCGCCTCGGCTCTCGCTATTGTTCCTCTCGCGGGACTTATCGGCGAAGCTACCGAGGATATAACCCGCGAAGTAGGACCTGGTGTAGGCGGCCTGCTCAACGCGACCTTCGGGAACGCCACGGAACTGATCATCGCCTTCTTCGCTCTCAGAGCCGGCCTTCAGAATGTGGTCAAAGCCTCGCTGGCGGGTAGCATTATAGGCAACATCCTGCTAGTGCTGGGCGTCAGTATGCTCGCCGGAGGCTGGGGTAGGGACAGACAGATCTTCAACCGGACCAGAGCCGGGACCAACGCGGCGATGCTGTTCCTCGCCGTGGTTGCCCTGGTGATGCCGGCCGTGTTTGACCTCGCGGTATTCGGCACCCTTAAAGAGAGAGGGACCGACGTGGAGCAGGTGAGCCTACTCGTGTCGATAGTCCTGCTGATAACCTACCTGGGCAGCCTGGTCTTCTCCCTGAGGACTCATCGGGACCTGATCACGACTACCCCTCCTGAGGAGCAACAGGCTCGGCTTACTCGGAACGAGGCACTGCTGTTCCTGGTGGCCGCGACAGCCGTGGTGGCAGTAGAGTCGGAGATACTGGTGGGCGCCATCGATGAGGCCACCACAGCCTTTGGCATATCTCAGTTCTTCGTGGGAATGGTCGTGGTGGCGGTGGTGGGAAATGCGGCCGAGTATGCCTCGGCGGTTCTGATGGCCATGAGGAACCGAATGGAGACGGCCGTCACCATCGCCACCGGGTCGGGCACCCAGATAGCCCTCTTTGTGGCTCCGATTCTAGTGCTCATCTCGTTCAGCTTCGGTCAGCCAATGTCGCTGGTCTTCAATGCCTTCGAGATCGTGGGCGTTTCCCTGGCCGTGATCGCGGTCTCGGTGGTGACCCTGGATGGTGAGTCAACCTGGTTCGAGGGACTTCAGCTGATCGCCGTCTATCTGGTCATGGCGGTTGTCTTCTACTTCGTCCCTTCGGCTTGACAACCGGCTACGCTTCCACCCTTATCTCTTCAGCCACTGCACCCGATTCGCGGTCGCCGCTGTATCGAACCAGGACCGCATCTCCCGAAGCTGCCAGGGACTCGAGTCGCTCCAGCGACGGCCCTCGCCCCACCCCGAGAATGAAGAGGATGGAGCGTCCGTCTGCCAGTTGCAGCCGGAAGCGGTCCTCCTGGGCCAGGACTATCGTACCGCGCACCTCGTGCAGTGTGGGTAATGTGCTGCTCATGTGCTCCCCCAGCGTCTCGTAGGGGCGGTTCGCGAACCGCCCCTACTATCGAATCTACATCACTCGTGGCCTACCGCCGGCCGCTGGCAAACCTGAAGTAGGCATCGGGATCGTCCGCCGTCTCCTGTCCTGCTTCCACCGTGACCCACCGGAAGGCCAGGCTCCCGATGAGGACCGAGATGTGGGCGGCGACGTGCATCGCTGACGACTTGGTCTTGTGAGGCCTCTCCAGTTGCCTCAGGACCAGCGGCGCGACTGTTCCCTGCAAGACCACGGCCAACCAGAAAGGTAGGCCGTTGCGCAGCTTCACTAGCGGTTTCGCGGTGGTACCAAGGGCAACCCCACTTCCAACCATGAGCGCTGCCTCGCCAACCGCTGCTCCGTCGGCCAACCTTTCCAGCCAACCGTAAGTGCGCCCGGTGCCACGGCCGATCAACGTCAGTACCAGCGATATTGCGGCGACGGAGCTTGTCAGCGCCGAGGTGATGAAGAGCGGCGCCTGCAGCCAAGGGTTCTTTGCCCAGAATGGCGCGTTCGTGAAGCTGAGTAGCACTCCTGTGTAGCCGCTAACGAAAAAGGCGAACAGGCTGCCGATCACGCCCGAGACCGATAGTGGCACCCACGCGAACAGCCGCGCCACGGGCGACGTCGAGCTGAGGACTCCGTCCTCCACCAGCTGACGCACCACCCCGAGCCCGGCGAACATGCCGAAGCCGCTTATTCCCCAGGTTCCCATCGACATCGGCGACCTGGTCTTCACGATCCGAAGCATATTGGCGAACCGTTCTGGCCTGCCGAGATCGCTGATCAGCAGAATCGGGCTGACTGCGAGGGATGCCAGAGCGATGAAGCGACCCGTTCTCGCCACCACTCGGTCGTCCTCGGTCCCAAACAGGCTGGCCAGTGTGGCTATCAGATAGGAACCGGCAGCGAGGCCGCCGGTGAAAAAGTAGAGAGGGATTTGCCATTTCCAGTGCGGGCTCTTGAGGGCCGGATACCCATAATAGTTGGCGGGAACGCCCTCTCTCGGCTGCCCTAGCTCGCTCGGGAACCTTGTCCCAACTCGTGCCTCGATAGCCGAGCGGTCTGTAGTTGTGCGGCTCATGCTTATCTCCTCCTGCGTTAGCCCCAACCTTCGAGTCCGAGATCTTGTAGGGGCGGACCGCCGTGTCCGCCCGCCCGGACGGGCCGGCAGCGCCGCCGGCCCCTACAGGTATTGCAAGGTATTGCAAGGCGCCCAAATGTTGTTCGACTAACCGCGGTTCCTGGCCCGATAGATCACCCACGCCGTAGCCACGCCGTATGCTAGGGCCGTGGCCGCGGCTGCCAGCGAGGACTTGATTACCCGTGTAGACGGCAGCTCGGGCGTCGCCGGCAGATTGTAGGCCTCCGGCCGCTCGGTGAGCAGGAAGAAACAGTTCAGGCTGCCTATCCCTCCTGTCGCCCCCATGCTGTCGGGCACGCCATACAGGTAGGCGTCTCGATACCCCTGGTCGTGAAGCTCCGCCACTCGCCTGTAGGCTATCCTCCGCAGCTCTTCCACTGGGCCGAACAGGATCGAATCGGTGGGGCACGCCTTGGCACAGGCGGGCTCTAATCCCTCCTTTAGACGGTCGTAGCACAGGGTGCACTTGTTGGCCATCCCGTTCTTGTCTTCGGCTACGGTGATCACGCCGAAGGGGCAACTGGTCACACAGTACTTGCATCCGTTGCAGATGTCCTGCTGGATCAGCACCGAGCCGAACTCCGTGCGCACGATGGCGCCGGTAGGGCATGCCTCTAGGCAGCCGGCATTCTCACAGTGCTTGCAGACATCGCTCATGAAGAGCCAGCGGCCGCGCGAGGTCGGGGCGCGAGGGGCGGGGGATGGTTCCCAGTTCTGGGTTCTGGGTTCTGGGTTCCGGGTTCTGAGGCCAGCCCTCATCCCAACCCGCTCCCAGGGGGAGAGGGAGCCTCCCGCGCCTCGTCCATCTGCCCCCTGCCCCCTGTCCCCAAACCCCTGGCCCCTAATCCCGAACTCCTCGATGAACGCGACGTGGCGCCAGGTAGTGGCACGTAACTCGCCGGTGTTGTCGTAGCTATGGCCCTTCCAGCCGAAGTGGTCCATGGGCAACTGGTTCCACTGTTTGCAGGCGGCCTCGCAGGCTTTGCACCCTATGCACACGGTCGTGTCCGTGAAGAAACCATAGGCCGTGCCGGGCATGACCTTGAAGCCGCATGTGAGGACGGACTCATCGCGAGTCGGCGGCGGGGCGGTGTTATAGCCGGGCCCATCCCGCTGTTCGCTCGCGATGCGGCCGGAGTAGTTCGGGCCGGTCTCGTGTTCGTGAGCCAGGCTCAAGATGTAGTCACTCATCGGTGGTCCCCCTTCCGGCCTGCCCTCAGGTTGCAGGTGAACACCTTGCCCTCGTGGATCCTGCTGTTAGGATCCTCGGCCATGTGCGAGAGTGTGTTGACGATGTCGCCCCGGGCGATTCCTTTGTACCCGAAATGCCATGGCATCCCCACCGTGTGCACCAGCTTCCCATTGACTCGCTGCGGGATCATCCGGCCGGTCACCAGGGCGATCGCCTCGATTTCGCCGCGCATCGAGGAGACTGTCACCCAGTCTCCGTTCTTTATGCCCTTTTCCTCCGCAAGCTCCGGGCTGATCTCCGCGAATCCGGCCGGCTGAAGTTCGGAGAGCCACGGGAGCCAGCGGGTCATGATCCCGCCCGTGTGGTGCTCCGTGACCCGATAGGTGGTGATCACGTACGGGTATCTGGGGTCCCCCGGCGGCGCGTACGGGTTGTCTGGCCGGATGAAGAGCCCCGCCGCGGGACTGATCTGCTGGTTCGGGTAAAGCTGATTGATCACCGGCGACTCGATGGGCTCGTAGTGAGTGGGCATGGGGCCGTCCTTCATGCCGGCTGGAGCGTGCAGCCACGCCCTACCGTCCGGGGCGATCGTAAACGGCTCGCTGCCCGTCTGGGCCTCCTGTCCCTTGGCGTCGGGCGCCGGTTTGTAGTCGGGTGGCTTATGGAGACTGAAGTCGGGGACGTCGTAGCCTACCCACTTCTTTGCCTGCTCGTCCCACCAAATGTACTTCTTCCGCTCGGACCACGGCTTCCCATCCGGGTCAGCCGAGCAGCGGTTGTACATGATCCGCCGGTTGCCGGGCCAGGTGTAGCCCCAGCCGAGGTGGCTGCCCGGGTTCCAGTCCGGATCCGGGGTGCGGTTCTTGGTGAGATTCTCCTTCTCGTTCGGGTACATGCCGCAGTAGAGCCAGCAGCCGGAGGCGGTGGAACCGTCGTCCTTCAGCTTTGTGTACTCCCCGAGTTGCTTGCGGTCCTCCCATCGGGTCGCCCAGTCGTAGCCATTTATCTCCCTGTCGATATGGTCGATGCTGGGGTCTTGCGTATCGCCGACGGCCGGGTAGTCCCAGGTGAGGTCCCGAATAGCTCTGTCCCTGGGATCGGTGCTGCCTCTGTACAACTCCTTCAGTCGCAGCCCGAGGTGGTACATGAACCATGCGTCGGAGCGAGCGTCGCCCGGTGGTTCCACGGCCTTATCGTGGTACTGGATCAGCCTCTGGGTGTTGGTGAAGGTGCCCTCCTTCTCGCCCGGAAAAGCCGCCGGAAGGAAGAAGATCTCCGTCTTGATGGCCTTCGGGTCAAGCTCACCGCTCTTCGCCTCGGGGGAGTCGTACCAGAAGGAGGCCG
>JAJYKO010000400.1 GCA_021788565.1 Chloroflexota bacterium | reverse complement strand
CGGAGTGCGGGCCGGCATGCCGGGGCGGTGGGTCAGGGTGGTGCCTCCGCACTCGCCCGTGGTCGACACGATCGACGGCCATCATCTTCACGTCGTGCCTGTCCAGTCTGGTGACCGGCGGGTGGGTGTGCTGACGCTGGCTCACCCGAGCGAGGCTCCCGAGTTCAGTGGGGAGGATGACCGCTTGTTGTCGGCGGTGGCTGCCCAGGTAGGATTGGCGGTCGAACGCCGACAGCTACGCAGGGATGCGACCGAGGCCGAGATTCTCCGGCGGACCGACGAGCTCAAGACGGCGCTGCTAAACGCCGTGTCCCACGATCTGCGAACGCCGCTGGCATCGATAATGGCGTCAGCAGGGGGACTTCTGCAGGAGAACGTGAACTGGTCGGACGAGGAGCGCAAAGATTTCGCGCGGGCCATCGAGCATGAGGCCCGACGGCTGAATCAGTTGGTGGGTAACCTGCTGGATCTGTCGCGCATCGAGGCGGGCAGCCTGCAGCTTGAGAAAGGATGGTACGACCTTAGTGTGCTGATCGACGAGGTTCTGGGCAGATTGCGTCCGCTAACTCGCCGGCATAAAGTGGTTGTAGATATCCCCGAGGACCTGGCGCCTGTGGCGCTGAGCTACGTCGAAATCGATCAGGTGCTGTCAAACCTGATAGAAAATGCGACCAAGTACGCACCTGCTGGGACGGAAATTCGAGTCTCAGCACGCCGGCAAGGAGATGAGGTTCGTGTCGAGGTGTCGGATCAGGGCCCCGGGATCCCACCGAGTGCTCTCTCGCGCATTTTCGAGCCCTTCTATCGGGTGAGCCGGGGCCGTTCGCAGCCGAAAGGAACCGGCGTGGGGCTGGCCGTTGTAAAGGGGCTCGTAGAAGCTCACGGGGGCCGTATCTGGGTCGAGAATCGCCCCGAAGGGGGAGCAACGTTTACCTTCACGCTGCCGATGGCTGGTGAGAACGCGGCGGGTGCCGTTTCGAGGTAGTGACACGATGAGCAAGACGATGGGCGCCCATGTTCTGGTGATCGACGACGAGCCCGGTATCGAGCGCGCAGTTCGGACTATCCTGGATCGAAACGGCTTTCAGGTCGAGGTAGCAGAAACCGGTGAGCAGGCCCTCGAAAGCTTCAGGCGGCGGCGTCCGGACGTCATATTGCTGGACTTGGGGCTTCCAGATATGGACGGACTGGACGTTCTCAAAGAGATCAGGCAGGTCGCCAATACGCCCGTGGTAGTGCTTTCCGTCAGAGGCCGAGAGCGGGATAAGGTGGCTGCCCTGGATCTGGGGGCCGACGACTATCTCACCAAGCCCTTCGGCGTGGAAGAGCTTCTTGCTCGCCTCCGTGTGGCCATTCGGCACAGCCTGGGACCCGCCTCCGGAGGGATCGAGCCTGTGTTCCGAACCGGAAACCTGGAGGTGGACCTGGAGCGTCGCGTCGTACGCGTCGAGGGCGCTTCGGTCCGCCTCACCCCTACCGAGTACGATCTGCTGAAGGCTTTCGTGACCCATCCCAACAAGGTGCTTACCGACCGGATGCTCCTGCAGGAGGTGTGGGGGCCTGGATACGGCGAGGAAGCCCACTACCTCCACGTCTATGTCGGGCGGCTGCGCCGAAAGCTCGAGAAGGACCCTCAAGAGCCCCGCTACCTGATCACCGACCCCGGCGTTGGCTACAGGATGGTCTCGGAGAACGACTGACCTTTTGTCTCCCTGGACCCTCCCGAAATAGAGGCAATCTAGAACTCGCGTAGGCGGGAGTCCGCCTGGTATCGCGGGGCTGGACTCCCGCTTTCACGGGAACGACAGCCAACTCCCCATGTTTACTCCCCGTTGAGCCCCGTCTAGACGACTGTTACCTGACATTTATCCAGGGCCCCGAGCCGCTGACACCCCGTTTAGCTCCGCGAGGTTATGATTGTCCTCGTGAGGAAGCCGGCGAAGCGACGATCCGTAGGTCTCTGAGCGAGGACGTCCGAGCGTTTCGGATCGCAACGATTGAGAAGAAGGAAGGCAAGGAGATGGAAGCCGATACCCTCGTCGGGCGAGAACAGAAAGAGGTGCGTGGTCCACTGGAGACAACGGCGCCAGTCCTCCTGATCTTGCTGGTCGAGGACGAAGACGTCCTGAGAAAGGTGATTGCCCAGAACCTATCCGCGCAGGGGCACACAGTGCTGGAAGCGGCGACGGGAGTGGATGCTTTGCGGGAATTGGCGGCCCACGAGCCCGACCTGATTCTCCTGGACATCAGCCTGCCGGACCTCACGGGATGGGAGATTCTTCGACTTCTGCGGGGCCGTGGGCAAGAGGTGCCCTCCGTCATCATCTCGGCGGTACGGGTCAGTCCCGCTCGCCTGGCCGAGTTCAGGCCGCTGGCATTTCTGCCAAAGCCCTTCCCGCTGGAGTCCTTGCTTAGAGTTGTCGAGGACGTTTCAGATCAAAAGAGGTCGGCGGAGTCCGTGATGGGCGATGAACCTTACTCTTAGGGACATCAGTGCTTGAGTGTGCTGGTTAAGCATCGAGCGGGCATACACATTGCGTGACACAGTTGTGGCTTGCGTCACCGCCCTCACGGGATGGGTACCGCCCGCTAGCGTACTGCCACGCATCGTGGACTCCACTGGCCCTCAGTAGTTAGGAGGCCGAAGTGATAGATGCGATCTACATCGTGGTGACCGCGATCTTGTTCGCTGCCCTTATCGGCTACACGGTAGTGTGCGAGCGAATGGGAGGAGGTGCGGTATGGGGTTCGAATTCATCCTTGGAGGAGTAGTCGCGCTCCTGCTTCTCGTCTACCTGGTATTCGCACTTGTCAACCCGGAGAGGTTCTAAGCAATGGATACGAAAGGCTCATTGCGAGCGGCTCTATCTGAGACGAGGGAGATCCGAGTACACCGGGATGACAAGAAGCGCGATTTGCTGGAGGCGCAGCTCCGCGCTGCGTGCGAGACGCTGGTTCGTATGCCACCGTCCTCGATGAAAGCGATTAGCGAGTCAGGGAGCCTGCTTGGCTTCCCAGAAGAGTCGTGGCAGCTCACTGCCATGGTAGACGATCTAGCAGCCGAATATGGAATCGAGGCTGTGGTTGAGGTGACCGTGCCAGACTTTACGGTGTGGTTCCACCGACGCGACGCGAGTTGTCCCAGATGAGGGGAGGCTGATGAGTGTACCGGGCATACTTCAAATAGTCCTGTTTGTGGTGGTGCTGCTCGCCATCACCAAACCGGTGGGAGTCTACATGGTGAAGGTGTTCGCCGGCGAGCGCACCTTCATCAGCCCGGTGATCGAGCCGGTGGAGCGGCTGATCTACCGGCTGACCGGCGTGGACCCGAACCGCGAGCAGCGGTGGACCGGCTACGCCGTCGGAATGGTGCTGTTCAACTTTGTGGGCGTGCTGGCGGTTTACTCCTTCGAACGGCTTCAGCAGTACCTTCCCCTGAATCCGGCGGGCTTTGGCCCTGTGTCACCGCCGGATCTGGCCTGGAACACGGCGGTAAGCTTTGCCACCAACACCAACTGGCAGTTCTACTCGGGTGAGAGCACCATGAGCTACTTCACCCAGATGGCCGTCCTTGCGGTGCAGAACTTCGCCTCGGCGGCGACGGGTATAGCCATAGCCGTGGCCCTGGTGCGTGGGCTAACCAGGCGCTCCGCCGACACCCTCGGGAACTTCTGGGTCGACCTGGTCCGCGGAACGCTGTATGTGCTGCTGCCCCTGTCGGCCGTCATTGCCATCTTTCTGGTGTGGCAGGGGGTCCCTCAGAACTTCAACGGCTTCGTGCAGGCGCACACGATTCAGGGGGCGATTCAGGTTATCCCTCAGGGGCCAGTCGCTAGCCAGGAGGCAATCAAGGAACTCGGCACCAACGGCGGCGGCTTCTTCAACGCCAACTCCTCCCATCCCTATGAGAACCCGAACGGCCTGACCAACTTCACCGAGGTGCTGGCAATCTTCACCATCGGGGCGGGGATCGTCTACGCCTTCGGTCGGATGGCTGGTAACACCCGGCAGGGCTGGGCGATTCTGGCCGCCATGCTGATCCTGTTCCTGGCTGGAGTCGCCGTGGTGCTGCCGATAGAGCAGGGCGGGAACCCGCTGATTGCACGGTTGGGAGTGGACCAGCACCTGTCGGCACTTCAAGCCGGCGGCAACTTCGAGGGCAAAGAGGTGCGATTCGGGATGTCCGCCTCCGCGCTCTTCACGGTCGTTACCACAGCCGCGTCGTGCGGGGCGGTGAACAATATGCACGACAGCCTGTTGCCGCTCGCCGGCATGATTCCGATGCTGAACATTCAGCTGGGCGAGGTCATCATCGGGGGCGTAGGGGCTGGCCTGTACGGCATGCTGATCTTCGCCATCCTGGCGGTGTTCATCGCGGGACTGATGGTGGGACGGACGCCGGAGTATCTCGGCAAAAAGGTCCAGTCCTTCGAGATCAAGATGGCGATGCTCACCGTCCTGATCCTGGCGCTGTCGATTCTGGGATTCACCGGCCTCTCCAGCGTTACGGGTGCAGGAACGAGCACCATTCTCAACCCGGGTCCTCACGGCTTCAGCGAGATGCTGTATGCCTACAGCTCGGGCACGGGCAACAACGGATCGGCATTTGCTGGGCTTGGCAGCAACCTCTTCTGGGACTTGACGATGGCGCTCGCGATGTTCATCGGGCGGTACATGATGCACATTCCCATCCTGGCCCTCGCGGGATCGATGGCGAGGAAGCAGCGGGTGGCGCCGAGCCTGGGAACGTTCCCGACGACCGGTGGTCTCTGGGTTGGCTTGCTAGTTGGAGTGGTTGTCATCGTGGGCGCCTTGACCTACTTCCCCGCCCTTGCTCTCGGGCCGGTCGCGGAACAGCTGCTGATGGCAGCCGGAAAGACGTTTTAGGAGTATGACCATGCTGGTATCGACCTCGTGTAGGGGCGGACGGCCCTGTCTGCCCGCCCGGACGGGCCAGCAGAGCCGCCGGCCCCTACGAGACAAAATCGGCATGGCGGAGCAGCTGGAGTATGACACCGATGAATAATAGGGAGCTGCCAGACAGGCCGCCAGCTTCTCAGGATTCGTCGAGGCCGACGAGAACGATACCTGAGCGTGACGCGGATCCGTTGCGAGGGCTGACCCCGCCGCGGCGGCGTACGCCGGAGACCGCCGAGATGAAGGAGGTGGCTAGCCACCGCAAGACGGGCGTCAATACCTGGTCGGGCGATCTGATGGGGAAGGCTGTTCGGGATTCCTTCGTGAAGCTCAATCCGCGCTGGATGCTGCGGAACCCGGTGATGTTCGTGGTGGAGGTAGCGGCCGCCATCACGACTATCAGCTTTGTCCGGGAGGTGATAACGGGGGGCCCTTTGGGATTCACCTTCCAGATCACCCTCTGGCTCTGGTTCACCGTCCTCTTTGCCAACTTTGCCGAGGCGATGGCGGAGGTGAGGGGAAGAGCGCAGGCAGCCACGCTTCGGGCCACGCGAAAGGATACTCCAGCGCGGCGGCTGAGAGACAGCCAGGAAGAGATGGTGAGCTCCCACGATCTTCGTGCCGGCGACATGGTGCTGGTGCGAGAGGGGGAGATCATTCCCAGCGACGGAGAGGTTCTTCAGGGGGTTGCCTACGTCAACGAGGCCGCCATCACGGGTGAGTCCGCGCCGGTACTCAAAGAGCCGAACACCGACATCCGATCGAGTGTCACCGGCGGCACCCAGGTGGTGAGCGACTGGCTGAAGATCCGCATCACAGAGGATCCCGGTCACACCTTTCTGGATCGAATGATCTCGCTGGTGGAGGGCGCCAGCCGTCAGAAGACGCCGAACGAGATTGCCCTGGACATCCTGCTGGCGGGACTGACCATCGTCTTCCTTCTGGCGGTGGTGACGCTGGAGCCTTTTGCCCTCTATGCGGGCCAGGCAGTCTCTGTGGTTGTCCTGGTAGCCCTGCTCG
>JAJYKO010000399.1 GCA_021788565.1 Chloroflexota bacterium | reverse complement strand
AGTATTCGCGTTCGCAACATCTGAATTACGCACCTCCCGTGCGGATGGGAACCGAGATGCTCTGTGGTTGAGACCAGGATCCTGGGGCAAGCAACCCCGCGCGACCAGACGACGGGGTAGCCCCAAGTTGAACGGCAGGCTTCGTGCCACGAAGCTGCGCGGATGGGAAAAAAATCAGGGGCCGTTCCATCGAACGACCCCTCTCAGTGCCGAAGGGGGGATTTGAACCCCCACTCGGGTTACCCGAACTACGCCCTGAACGTAGCGCGTCTGCCATTCCGCCACTTCGGCATGAGCCCCTAAAGGCCCACGTGGCACGATTATAGCATGCGTCCTTAGGCTGCACAAGTTTGTCTGTTGTCCGCGAATTGGTGATTTTGTGGGATTGCCAGGTGGGCGTTATACTGCGACAATCCCCGCCGATGATGTCAGTTGTGGTACTATGCCCGGCTGTAGATTGACAAGGCCAACCTGAAACAGGAGAAAACGCCGGACGCCGGCAGCGGATCGGATGGGCGGCTGGCGAGCAAATAGAGAGGATCGAGACCCGAATGGAGTTGGTGACCTACGATATGGAGCTGGCGGCTCTGATTGCCGAGGAGGCGAGTCGCCAGGCAGATACAATCAAGCTTATAGCCTCGGAGAACTACGCTAGCGAGGCCGTGCTGGAGGCGATGGCGTGCCCCGTGGAGATGGGCGGCACAGCCTGGGGAAACCACCTGACCGACAAGTATGCCGAGGGATACTCCGGTA
Organism: Chloroflexota bacterium; assembly: GCA_021788565.1. The sequence goes on along the minus strand of JAJYKO010000399.1, from coordinate 5,185 downwards.
AACGGCACTACGGTGGGTGCGAGGTGGTCGACAAGATCGAGGATCTCGCCATCCAGCGCGCGAAGGCGCTGTTCGGGGCGGAGCACGTCAACGTACAGCCGCACTCGGGCACGCAGGCTAATCTCGCCGCGTATGCTGGGCTCCTGGAGTTGGGCGATAAGGTCCTGGCGATGGACCTCGCGCAAGGCGGACATCTCTCCCACGGCTCCCGTCTCAGCCTTTCGGGTAAGCTTTACTCGTTCGCGCACTACGGTGTCGATCGTGAGACCGGGATGCTGGACTACGACGCCATCGAACGCCAGGCGCTTGAGTTTCGTCCCAGACTGATCGTCGCTGGCGCCAGCGCCTACAGCCGAATCATCGACTGGCAGGCCCTCAGGCAGATATCCGATCGAGTGGGCGCGATGCTTATGGTGGACATGGCCCACATCGCCGGGCTTGTCGCCGGAGGCGTGCATCCATCGCCCGTCCCGTATGCCGACGTGGTGACTACCACCACACACAAGATTCTGCGTGGGCCGCGGGGGGGGATGATCATCTCCAAGGCGGCCTATGCGAAGGCCATCGATAGGGCGGTGTTCCCGGGGACTCAGGGTGGTCCCTTCATGCACATCATCGCCGCCAAAGCGGTATGCCTGAAGGAAGCTGCCAGTGCCTCCTTCGCCGCCTATGCCGCACAGGTCGTGGCCAACGCGAAGGCTCTGGCCGCGGGTTTGCAGCGGTATGGGCTGCGTCTGGTCTCCGGCGGCACCGACAACCACCTGATGCTCGTGGACCTGCGTCCCATCGACATGACCGGCGCAGCGGCGGAAGCGGCCCTGGCGCGGGCCGGTATCACCGCCAACAAGAATCTTCTGCCGTACGATCCGCTGCCGCAGCAGCAGATCAGCGGGATACGGCTCGGCACCCCGGCCATCACCACAAGAGGTATGAGCGAGCGGGAGATGGATGAGTTGGCCGAAATAATCGTGGGCGCCATGAAGAGCAGCGGGAACGTACGGGCGACCGTCCGGCTCAGGGATCGGGCGCTGGATCTGTGCCGAGCCTTCCCGATTCCGCAGGACCCCCTGGCCGTGACGGCGGTTCCTGTGTCATAAACGCCCAGGCCACAGCGCATCTGCTAAGTCAAGGCCGAGGCAGGATCCATCGTCATCCCCGCGAAGGCGGGGATCCATTGCTCGCACCCGAGGCGTGGCGAGCCCTGGCCCATGTCGTGCGTTTCCGCGCGGCGGCCATTGTGGCCCGGTGCCCGCCGCCTATCGTGAAGTGGGAAGTAACAGGAAAGGCAGGTACACTAACCTGACCAAGGTCGCATTCAGTAAGGTCTCCGGGCGCATGGCCCGCTTCGGCGCTGTGGGGGTGTTGGGCGTCGTAGTCAATAACGCGGTCCTGCTTGCCATGCACGGTCTCGGCGGGCTGCCTCTTCTCGTCGCTTCGACCATAGCCGTGGAGATATCGATACTCCACAACTTCTTCTGGAACGAACGCTGGACCTTCGGCTCCAAGAGCGTATCGGTCAGGCGCCTGGGCAAGTTCAACCTCACCTCCCTGGGCGGATTGGTGATCACCACCGGAGTGCTCTACGTCCTGGTCACCTTCTTCCGCTTCGAGTACATTCTCGCCAACCTGGTTGGAATCGGATTCGCAACCGCATGGAACTTCGCCCTGAGCATGGTCTGGACCTGGGGCATGGAGGGCTAGACAACATCTAGCGGTGTGCCTCCTGGCCCACGATTACCGAGAAGTTTGCGCCTTCCCAGTGGCCGGCCTCCGGCCAGTAGAACGTGAACGAGACAGCCGATCCGGCTCGCAGCCTGGTCGTGGCCAAATCCGCGACGTGGACGCCGAGACCGGTGTCTACGGTCTTCGTGTCCTGGATGGTGCGCCAGCCGTCGGGGCTCCAGTGCACCACAGCCGGTGCCAGGACTTCCAGCCGCAGTTTGCTCCCGGTTGCCACGGCTGTGAGCTTGTTGTTGAACCGCCACACCGTGTAGGACGAGCCCACCTTCTCCACCTGGTAGCGCTGAACGGTCTGGGGAGGCATGTCGAACACTCGGCCGTCCCGAATGGAGCGGCGCAGCTTGACGTACTCCGAATGGGCCCAGACGAGCGGCATTGCCGAGCCCGAGGGCCTGCCGCGGAAGAGTTCCAGGTCGGGGATGTCTTGCCCGTCCCATATCTGCTCCGGAATCATGCCCCCCGGTCCGGCGAACTCCTCCATTGTCCTGAGCAGCTTGAGTGCCGCCTCGCGGCGTCCCGCCGCAAGCTCGTAGTGACCCCTCTCCCCTGTCAGCAGCGGCCAGGCTCTGCCGATCCCGCTGCCGTTGTAGGGGCTGCCGTCGGCGTGTTCGCCATACTGGTCCTGCTGGTATCTCCGCCAGCACGGGCCGTACGGCGTGTCGACCTTCAGCAACGCGTCGATCGCCTTCACAGTGTTGACCACACGCGGGTCATCTGCCGAACGAAGACCAAAGCGCACGAGGGCCAGGGCGTCGGGACCAACGATGTACGATGCCGGGCCACTCGCCTGATCTGGGGTCCGGCTCTTGATCGGGACGTATCCATGGCGGGGAGAAGACGCCATGTGCCCGTTCGGAGAAGCGATTCGCACGTAGTGTCCCTCTATCCCCACCTGTTGATCCAGTTCGGTGCCCGTCACGTACGTCCATCGCTCGATGTTGGCGTTCCAGTTGTCAGCCGTCTCTCTGAGGTATCCGGCCACGCTCGCTTCCCCGGCGTCATCGGCGATGTCGGCCGCGGCCAAAAGGGCTGCTATCTCTGCCCCGAGGGTGAAGGGCGAATAGCCCGGATCCATCTCCCATCGATCCTGCTGGGTTACCGGTCCATTCCGCACCAGGTAGCCCGCCGCCCGCTTCACCATCGGCCAGTACCGGTCCAGTTCAATCTCACCCAGGCCGTCCTTTCGCCGGGCCATGTCCAGCAGCAAGATGGGGAGAGCCGTCTCGTCCATCTGTATTCCGTCCCAGTAAGGTGTGCCGTCCAGCCACATGTTCTGAGGCCAGTGTCCATCCGGCTGCTGTGTGGTCTCCAGGTAGTGCAGGACGCGCCGCGCGACCTCGTGCCCACCCGCGGCCACCAGCCCGGCCGCGGTCTCCACCAGGTCTCGGGGCCAGGCCAGATGGTACCCGCCCAGGTCCTGATCGCCCTTTGAGGACCCCCAGGGGATCGAGAGGGCTGCGATGATCCCGCCCTGGAAGCTCTTTGACTCGTGGGTCCGCAGCACCGAGGTGCTGATGCGATAGAGCCCCCGTTCCTTCTCTTCCGCTTGCTCCATTGGTACCAGGTTGGCTTGCCACCTTTGCCAATCTTGAATGTACTGTGCCATCGCATCTTCGAAATCGAACAGCACGCCGGCCAGCGCTCGATGTCCGGCCTCGGCTACATCCGACCCGAAGCCAACGGCTAGAACGAACCTTCCACCGCGAGCGCGGAGGTCTACCTCGCCCGTAATTGCCACGTTGCCGTTCTCAGCACGCTCATATCCAACCGTCAGCTGCTTGTGGCGCTGAAGTTCCTGCCAGCCATCCGAGGTCCCGACGAATCCCACCGACCTGTTAAGCCAGGGAACCGAGCATGCCAGGGCGAGTGCGTAGCCGCCCCTCTGCGCGAACAGCATCGGCGTACCTTTGTAGTCGCCCAGCCACGCGGTGTTGTCGCTTCCCTGGTTGTCGAGATGCGGCGCTAGCAGGACGTACAGGTGGTAGTCGTCGAGTGTTCCTTTCAGCGGCGTGAAGGTGCAGCGCTGCAGCACGGCATCCCGCTGCGGATCGGCGATCACCTCTTTTTGGATCCTGTAGCGCCCCTGGTCGCAATCATTCACCAGGCGATAGGCCGGTACCCCCTCGGCGAGATAGTCGACCTGGTGCGCGGCCTGCCGCTTCTCTTCCGAAAAGAAATCGTGCCCGTCGGTTACGATCATTCCCATGTCGCGGGTGCAGGCTCGATCCTCCCGGGGATAGTAGATCTCATTCAGAATGCCGTGACTGATGGTGAACCACACCCGACTCAAACCGTTCGAGGCGGTGCCAACGCCGCTCTTCTTGCTGGAAGTCCAGCGGGCCGGGTTCCCGGGCCATCCGGGGGCATTCTTCTCGTACTTCAACTCAATTTCCTCCTTGTTGTCGAGCCTGTCATGCGGTCGAGGCGTATCATCGCCGCGGCCATCACCGGTCTAACGATACTACATGTACTCGGGTACACTCAGTCCGACAAACTCGATTGTCGATACCTCTAGTGGCCGGAACCTCCTCGGGTTGGAAATCCAGGGGCCCATGGTTCAGCATTCCTTTGGCCTCGAACTCCTTCAACATAGACTGGAGAACGGGCTCGAACTGTTTGGCCGTTATCTCGCCTTCGCTTTTCCAGATCACGTCACCCGCGGGAACGACCAGCATCAACGTGGGCCATGCCCGCACCCCATACTCGGACCACATCCGCATCTCCAGGTCATTTACCACCGGATGCTCGATGCTGAGCGGCAGGCTTGCCTGCCGCAGATCCTTCAGGTTGAGAGGGCCGGCAGTGTTGATCCAATCCAATCCCGACGGAAAGTCAGGGGCGTGTACCGTCCCCATGTAGGTCTCTCGGGCCATGTCTTCTTCCTACCCGGTTACTTCTACGTCGTGGGGACCGCTTTCTCGGCGGCCTGCTTCGGTTATCCGTACGAAGGTGGCGTTATGCCGCAGGTCCGCAAGGTTGCGGGCGTTGCAGTAACTCATGCCCGACCGCAGGCCCCCGACCAGTTGGAAGATCACCTCGCCGACGTCTCCCCGGTGTGGAACCACTGCCTCTACCCCCTCCGGAACAACGTCCTCAATCGCGTCTTCCCAGTCTGCCCAGCCCTTGCCAGGCTCTTCACGCGCAACCCGATCCAGGCTCGCCTCGGCCGACGCCATGCCCCGACTGATCTTGTAGGGTCTGCCGTTACGCCGGATGGTGAGCCCCGGACTCTCCGTGGTACCCGCCAGCAGATTGCCGAGCATCACGGTGGAGGCGCCGGCGGCAAGGGCCTTCGTGATATCTCCGGACATCCTGATGCCGCCGTCGGCGATGATCGGCACGCCGTGACGATCAGCCTCACGGGCGGATTCCATCACGGCCGTCAGTTGCGGCACACCCACCCCCGCCACTATCCGCGTGATGCAGATGGAACCGGGACCTACGC
>JAJYKO010000398.1 GCA_021788565.1 Chloroflexota bacterium | reverse complement strand
GTATTTCGCTACGAAGTGCGTCATATGGGTGAATGGAAGGTAGATCATGAACAGCGAAGCGACTGCCACCTCCCACGCGATGGCCGTATAGCCCGCCGTGGCTGGGCTGAGAGTCAGGAAACCCCTGAGGTAGCCGCGGAGCAGGCCGAAGCTCGGATCAGTGGTGATCCAGGCGAACCACGCACTCAGGAAGACGGCCAGTAGAAACGCAAGGTTGAAATAGTCGCTCGACGAGCTTGCCGCTCGAAGGACGGGGTCGGCGAATCGGCGCAAAAGCAGCAACAGTGCGCCAACTGTCGCTGAGGCGAGCCCGGCCACTCCGATTATGACTGTGAAAGCCTGCAAGACAACCCAGGCTGTCGAGTCTGAGCCCAGCGGCTGCTGCAGGCCTGCACCCAGAGCAAGGAGGACGATGAACCCCGTGAGCAGATAAAGCCCGAAGTGGAAGGGGAAAGATGCGTACCACTGGGGCCGATTGCGGTGCCAGAGGCTCCGGATAAGCAGCATCTCCTCGAGCATCGCGCCGATCTCTGCCAGCAGGTCAGTCTCGCGAGGGCGCGTCCACCAGTCTAACTCCTCAAAGTAAGAGCCGCCATACGCTTTGCCCTTCTCGTGGGGAACCGGATACAGCTCCCATCGCAAGTGCATCGGCGCCCGCGCATACTTCACAGCACGCAAAATGACGCCCACGAAGAACACCAGCACGCCGAGATATGTCAGCGCTGCCAATGGCGACGACCAACTCATATGCACCTCCCCGGTCCTTTCGGCAACCAGCAAATATACAGTTCGAAATTATAGGAAAGGAAGTTGACCACTGTACATAGGGTGTTCGCCCCCTTCGACACGGGTTATTGACTCCACAGTTAAGCCTTTCAGGGGCAAATTATTTGTGCTTGACATCGTTCTGATCCATTGCATAATGTTGCCGTCAATCCATACAAGTCCGGGAGGGCAGGAGGCGCCAGTACCGATGGGAAAATGGATTTACCCTATCGGAGTCGTGTCCGACGTGTTGGCGCTGCACCCGGAGACTATTCGGGTGTGGGAGAGAGCAGGGCTGATCGCGCCCAGCCGGAGGAACGGCCACAGGCTGTATTCTGACCAGGACCTGACCAGGGTCCGGTTCATCAAGAGGCTTCTGGATAAGGGGCTGAACCTCGCGGGCGTGCGAGCCCTTATCGAGCTTTACCCGTGCTGGACCATGGAGAACTGCCCAGAGTGCATGCGGACCACGGACCGGCAGGATTGCGCGAAGCCCTGCTGGAAAGAGGAGAACACCTACTGCCGTTCCTGTTTCCTCGACCCGGCGCTCTGCTTGAGCTGCGAGCATGCCGAAAAACAGGCTGCTGCGGCGCGATCCCTGCAGTGAAACCCTGATTTCAACCGCCTTGTGTGGACGAACCGCGTCGTTGGCGCCTCACGGTTGCCGCTTTCGCCGTGTCTGATTCCAGCCTCGTCACTCCCGGAGCACTAGCGTCCTCACGAAGCCGCGGCCACCCCGTTCGCTGACCTCAAATGATTTATTGAGATTATTGACATCGTGGGATTGTAGCTATATGTTAGTCTCACATTGAAGTTCTCGTTCTTATCGACATGCAATAAGATTCTACGGAGTGGTAGAACCATGAGGGACCGGCCCCTGTACTGCATTAGCACCGCGGCAGAAATGATGGACGTGCATCCCGAAACGCTCCGTGTCTGGGAACGCCACGGGCTCGTTTCACCCGCGAGGCGACGAGGCCAGCGATGTTACACCGACGCCGACATCCAACGGCTTCTGTTCATCAGACATCTGATAGATAGATGGGGTCTGAACCTTTCCGGCGTGCAGGCATACATCCGGCTGTACCCGTGTTGGGAAAACGACCGGTGCCCATCGCTCCGGCGCGCTGGAAACCAACTCTCCCACGCCAAGCCGTGCTGGAGGCGCCCACAGGACTCCTGTACGGCCTCTTTCATGGAAGCGGATCTCTGCCTCTCATGCGGCCGCCGTTCGATGGGCATCCGCCGTCCCAACGAGGGCTCTTGCGCGGCTGTTGCCGGAAATCAATCGAACCACAGCGCAAGCGAAATTGCCCCTTTATCACACGAGGCTGAACCCACAGAAGAGCCTTCGATCAAATCTGGCCTTGCGACGGCTTTTCCAGCGTGTGGTGGCCGTCTGTAACCGGCGCTGAGTCCTGGCCTGCTCACGGCATAAAGTAAGACAAGCAGAGACGCCCTCAGGGGAGTCTAGTCGCCCCTACGGAGGAACTAGGTGCAAACACATTTCTCGCCTTCCCATACCGCGCGGTACGACTCTGTGCTTGTGGTAGGAGCCGGTATCGCCGGAATTCAGGCCGCACTGGATCTGTCCGAAGCCGGACACCACGTCTTCATGGTCGAGAAGGCCCTCTACGTTGGCGGGATGGTGGTGCGCCTGGACAAAATGTTCCCAACCAACGACTGTTCGTTCTGCACACTGGCGCCGCAAGAGTGCTTTTTGTGCATTCGATCCCCCCGCTTCATCGACTACGGAGGCAAGACAAGGATCGACCTGATCAGCGGCTCCGAGCTGCTGAAACTGGAGGGCTCTCCTGGAAGCTTCACCGCCGAGATTCGGGTGCTGCCGCGGTACATTGACCAGGATCGCTGCACCGCTTGCGGCAAGTGCGCGGAGGAGTGCCCTGTCGAGATCGATGACGAGTTCAATGAGGGCATGTCCAGGCGCAAGGCAGCTTTCCGCCCCCACCCCCAGTCCCACCCGGGTACGTACGCCATCGACCCGAGCGCGTGCGTTCGATGCGGGAAATGCGCGGAGGTGTGCCCGGAGCAGTGCGTGGACCTGGGCATGATGGAGCACACCGAGCTGCTCCACGTGGGCGCCGTGATTCTCAGCCCTGGCTTCGAGCCATACCATCCCAGCAACGCCCGGCATCTGGGATACGGGGTGGACCCGAACGTAGTCACGAGCGTCGAGTTTGAGAGGCTGCTCAGCGCTTCCGGCCCCACGGGCGGCAGGCTCAGACGGCCGTCCGACGGCCGCGTTCCAGAGCGGATAGCCTGGATCCAGTGCGTGGGCTCCAGAGACGCAGCCGCCCAGCGAAGCTATTGTTCCACGGTGTGCTGCATGTACGCCATCAAGCAGGCAGAACTGGCTCAACAGTTCCTGGGTGAAGGAACCAGCGGCACCATTTTCGGCATGGACGCAAGGGCGTACGGCAAAGGATACAACCAGTACCTGCAGGAGGCTCAATCCCGAGGCGTGCGCTTCCTGAGGTCTCGGGTCTTCGAGGTCGGAACCGGTGGCGATACCTTGAGCATCAAGTACGCGGAGGCGCCGGACAGCATCCGTCGCGAAGAATTCGATATGGTTGTTCTTTCGGTCGGTCTGTGCGCTCCCAATGGGGCTGAGCGCCTAGTGAACGCGGCCGGGATCGAAGCAGGCGCATACAACTTCTGCAAGGCGCCGGCACTGTCTCCCGTCCTTACCTCACGGCCCGGCGTCTTCGTGGCCGGCTCCTTCACCGGTCCCAAGGACATTCCAGATACCATCACCGAGGCCACTGCCGCCGCCGCCGAGGTCCTGAAGCTGCTGGGTTCCGAATCTTTCCCCGAATGGGGCGAGCTGAGGGTTCGGGCCGAGCGAGACATCAGCAAGGAGGAACCAAAGATCGGCGTGGTGCTCTGCCGATGCGGGACGCGCATCGCGGGAGCGCTCTCTCTGCCTGATTTGGCTGACTCGATTGCCGTCCAGCCTGGCATCGGGTGGGTGAAGATCCTGGATCAAGCGTGCTCACCGGAAGGGCAGGACACACTGCGCATGCTCATCGCCGGTAGCAACGTGAACCGGGTGGTGGTAGGAGCGTGCAGCCCGCGAAATTACGAACTGCTTTTCCGTGACACGCTGCGAGAGGCGGGGTTGAACGGCTACATGGTTGAGATTGCCAACCTGCTGGAGCACTGCGCGCTGGTGCACGCTCCGGGTGCTGCCACTGAGGCCAAAGCAAGAGACCTGATGCGGATGGCGATTGGCCGCGCCCGCTTGCTCCAGCCTCTGACTCACCAAACCCTCCAGGTCACCACTGCCGCGGCCCTCGTCCTGGGAGGCGGGCTCGCCGGCCTCACCGCCGCCTCTTACTTGCTGGATCAGGGGCACGACGTGTATCTCGTGGAAAAGAGCGAGCTGCTGGGCGGACTGGCCCGACGGGTGGAAGCCACCCTTGAGGGCATCCCGCTAAGCTCTCACGTGCGAGCCCTCGCCGACAAGGCGGCCTCCCACCCCAACGCACACGTCTTCGCCAGTTCCCGCTTGGAGTCGCTGGAGGGCGAAGCGGGGGCATTTGTCGCCAGGCTCCGCGTAGGATCTCAAGAGAAGCCGGTAGATATTCCGGTCGGAGTCGTTGTCGTGGCCACTGGGGGAAGAGAATACACCCCGACAGAGTACGTCCACGGGCGAGACCCGCGGGTGATCACCTCGCTGCGGCTCGACGAAATGCTGGCGCGGTCCGATCCTGAAGCGACCACCGCCAGCAGCATCGTCATGATCCAGTGCGTGGGATCGCGAGACGAGAATCACGGCTCCTGCAGCAGGATCTGTTGCTCTCAGTCGGTAAAGAACGCCCTCAAGATCAAGCAGCTGAATCCGGATGCTTCAGTGTTCGTTCTGCACCGCGATATCGTCACGTACGGGCTCGCGGAGGATTATTACCGCATGGCGCGCGAGAATGGAGTGATGTTCCTCCGCTGGGATCCAGCCACTCCCCCTGTGGTGGAGCCGGCGGCGGATGGAGATGGCGTGGCGCCCCTGCAGGTGACTGTGACAGATGTTGCCCTTGGCGAGCCGGTGACTATTGAGGCCGACCTGGTTGCCCTGGCCGCGGCCAGCCTTCCAGCTGAGGACAACGAATCCCTGGCCAACATCCTGGGCGTGCCGCTGTCGCCGGATGGCTACTTCCAGGAGGCACATCCCAAGCTTCGCCCGGTGCAATTCGCGCGGGAGGGCATATTCCTGTGCGGTCTGGCCCACGGCCCCAAGTTCGGCCGCGAGCAGGTTGCCCAGGCCATGGCCGCGGCGGGTAAGGCTTCCTCTCTTCTGCTAAAGAGCCAGAGGGTCGGAGGTACTGAAGTGGCCGTCGTCGAGGGGCAGTGCGTAGCATGCCTCACCTGCGTGCGCGTCTGCCCCGTCGGCGCACCTCACATAGTTGGTAACAAGAGCCATATCGACCCCATGAAGTGTCAGGGGTGCGGGATCTGTGTATCCCAGTGCCCCGCAGCAGCCATACAGCTGCTCAACGCCAGGGGAGAACAGTTATCAGCACAGGTAAACGCCTGGTTGGAGGGTGCATCGTGAGCGTGGAGCTATCAGAGAGCTTCGAACCGAAGGTATTGGGCTTCGCCTGCCTATACTGCGCCTACGCGGCCGCCGACGTGGCCGGGGTTACAGGCCATCACTATCCGGAATCGGTGAGGCTGGTCAAGGTGCCGTGCACCGGGCTGGTAAGCGAGATCGATCTGCTCAAGGCATTCGAGTCCGGCGTAGACGGAGTGCTGCTGATGGGATGCCTGGAGGGCCAGTGCCACCACAAGGATGGCAACCTGCGAGCCAAGAGGACCGTGGCCAAGGTTCAGTCCATTCTCGACCGGATTGGCATGGGATCCGGCCGCTTGGAGTGTCACTGGGTTTCGGCTTCCATGGGCTCTCAGTTCGCCGACATCGTGACGGAGGCGGTGAACAGGTTTCGCGCCATGGGTCCAAGCCCAGCCGGCACAGGCAGCCAGCGCTCGCCTCGCCAGCCGGCATCCAGCGAGACGGTGCGGAGGTAGATCATGGAAGCCACTCTGATTCGAGGGCTCAGATCTGATTTCCGCAGGGAGATGGAGGAAGCACTGGGCGGCGTTTCCCTTGCCTCCTGCATGTCTTGCGCCACCTGCTCGGCCGGATGCCCGAATAGCGAACTTGCCCCGGACCTGGAT
>JAJYKO010000397.1 GCA_021788565.1 Chloroflexota bacterium | reverse complement strand
TGAAGTATTCGCGCCTGGCATTTCTTGCCGTGCCGCTGCTGGTACTGACCGCCTGCAGCTCGGCAGCCGCACCACCCGCCGCCACGACCGCGCCCGCTCCGACCACCGCAGCGGCGCCCACTACCGCAGCGGCGCCCACTACCGCAGCGGCGCCCACTACCGCAGCGGCGCCCACTACCGCTGCAGCGCCAACCACGGCGGCTAGCACGTCCGCCACCGCGACAACGGGGGCCACACCGCAGGCAGCCGCTGCACCCACCGGCGCTCCCATTACCATAGGCCTTCTCGCCCCGCTCACAGGAACTCGCGCTGATGTCGGGAAAGGTATGAGCGAAGGAGCCACGATGGCAGTGAACGAGGTCAACGCCGCGGGCGGCGTTCTCGGTCGTCCGCTCAAGCTGGTGAGCCAGGACACGGCTGCCGATCCTGTTGACGCCGTGCCGGCTGCACAACAAGAAATCAACGTCGACCACGTCGCGGCAATCGTCGGCCCGACGTCAATCACGGCCGGCGTCGTCCTCCCACTCGTGGACAAGGCCAACATTCCGATTCTCATGTTCGGTGGAGGCTCCCAATTCGACCACAACACCGACCCTCACTTCTTCCGCATGTCGCCCTCCGACTCTGAGCAGAGCGATGCCATGGTCGTCTACGCTAACTCGAAAGGGTGGAAGAATATCGCCCTCGCATTCGGCTCCAGCGCGGGTTCGCAGGCGCTGGTACCGCCAATCCTGGACGCGGCTAAGAAACTCGGCATGACTGTCACGGCAAACGTCACCTTCACCGCGGGGGCAACTTCCTACCGTAGCGAGCTCGAGAAACTCTTCGCCTCGAAGCCAGAGGTCGTGCTCTCCCAGTTTACCAACGCGACCGCGGGCGTGGTATTCGGAGAGCTAGGCCAGATGGGACTGACCAAAACCCCGTGGATCGGGACCAACCTCTGGTACACCGACACCTGGTTCAACTCGGTCGGAAAGACCGTAGCCTCGGGACCGATCTACCTGGCCAACTCGAGCTCCGCCGGGATGGTGGGGTTCAACGCGTTCCTGAAACAGCTCCAGAAGACGTACCACACCAACGTCCCGGCGAACGGACAGACCTTCATGTATGACGCCGTAATCACCTGGGCATTGGGTGTTGATCAGGCAGGCACCACCGCGTGGCCTGCCGTACGAAACGGCATCCTTGACATCGCCAATCCGCCAGGAACTCAGGTCGGGGACTACGCAACTGGCTACAATCTGATCAAGCAGCACCAGAAGATCAACTGGCAGGGAGCCGCGAGCACCGTTGACTTCGACAAGTACGATAACGTCTACGGTCCCTTCGATATCCTGCACTACAGCGCCGATGGGAAGGCAACCACAATCACGACGCTGACACCTCAGCAGATCCAGCAGGCTCTGGCCAAGTGACCAGCTAAATGGATCTGGCCGGAGCAATGCTCCGGCCAGATCCATATTAGCGAGTGACATCGCTTATCGAGGAGGATCCTATTGTGGACCAACTTGCCGAAGCAGTGGGGTTTGGGGTCGTCACCGCCGCCGTCCTTGCCCTCGCCGCGGTGGGCCTGACCCTTCAACTGGGAGTAACCAACTTCGTGAACTTCGCCTACGGCGACTTCATGACCTTCGGAGCATACGTCGCGTTCGCGGCGAACGTGCTGGGCATGAACTTCTTTCTCGCGGTGATCATCGGAGGTATCGCCACGGGATTGCTCGCCCTCGCCGCGAACATCATCGTCTTCCGTCCGTTTGTGAGGAGGGGCAGCCGCGTCGTAACGTTTCTCATCCTGACACTAGGGCTATCCTTCATTGTCCAAAACGGCGTTATCATCCTCTGGGGTACCGGGGCCAAGAGGTACAACGTCACACTCGGAACCGCTATGAACCTCGGTCCCTTCCTACTGACGCCGGGCGACCTCGCCCTCATCGGAACGGCAGCTTTGCTGCTCCTAGCGCTGCACCTGACGCTCCAGTACACCACCTTCGGAAAGTCGCTGCGGGCGACCTCCAACAACCGCGATCTTGCACGGGCTTGCGGCATCGACACAGAGATGCTCACTAACTGGACATGGCTAATCTCGGGCTTCTTCGCCGCCGTCGCCGGGGCCGGCCTGGTGCTTGAGACCTACACTCTTCGTCCCACGGTGGGCTTTAACGAACTCTTCTTCATCTTCGCGGCGATCATCCTCGGCGGCATCGGCAAGCCTTACGGCGCGATGCTGGGCGCACTGATCATCGGCATCGTCACGGAAGTGTCGGGGATGTACATGAACTCCGGCTACAAGGCGGCGTTCGCATTTGCCATCCTCGTCCTCGTGCTGCTACTCCGCCCTCAGGGCCTCTTCGCCGCCAGGGGGAGGTCCGAATAGAGATGCTTTACTACCTCCTGGACCTGCTGACGCTCGGCTGTATCAGCGCGATCATGGTGCTGGGATTCAATCTCCAGTACGGCTACGCGGGGATACTGAACTTCACCTACTACACCTTCGTGGCGGTGGGCGCCTATATCGCTGCCGTCACCACCATGGGGCCGCCCAACCCGAACGTTGGGCAAGAAACCTATATCCTGCAGTGGTCGCTGCCCTGGCCGGTCGGGCTCGTGCTGGGCGGTCTGGCCGCGGCCGTCGTGGGCCTCTTCGTCGTCTTCGTGGCGGTGCGGAGGCTAAGGAGCGACTACCTTGCCATCGTGACCGTCTCGGTAGGACTGATCATCTGGAATGTGATCACCAACGATGTTCCGCTGTTCGACGGGTCGAACGGTATCTTCGGCGTGCCGCCAGTCACGGGAAATCTGCCTATCTCAGCCGAGGGCGGCAACCTCGTCATGCTGGCCCTCAGCTTCGTAGTGATGCTTATCTGTTTGTGGCTCGTGGCCAGGATCTACAACTCCCCATTCGGCCGAGTGCTTCGGGCGATTCGAGAAGACGTGATCGTGGCTCAGACCTTCGGCAAGGGTGTCACCGCGGCCCAAATCTGGACATTCGCGATCGGCTGCTTCATGGGCGGTGTCTCCGGAGGCCTGCTCGTCTTCTACATTAGTGCATGGAACCCCGCGAGCTTCCTCCCACTGGAGACCTTCGTCCTGCTGGCGGCGATCGTCATCGGCGGCACTGGAAGCTACTGGGGAGCGTTGCTCGGGGCATTCGCGGTGGTGGAGGGGCTGGCCGAGATCACCCGCTTCCTGCCATCTTTCGGAAGGCCGGATCTTGTGGGCGCCGTGCGCGGCGTGGTGATTGGAGTGGTCCTGATCCTCGTGCTCCGGTACAAGTCCGAGGGGCTGATCCCAGAGCGCCCCCTCTCCTTCTATCGGAATTTGAAGCGCGCAACTCCTCCGAAAGATAAGGTAACTCAACCATGAGCGCAGAGTACTCGGCTGAGACTTCCCGCCAGGGAGACGCGGAGATACAGAAACAAAGGGTAATACTGGACATACGCGACGTGAGGTTCGCATACGGCGGCGTCCTCGCCGTCGACGACTGCTCCTTCCAGGTCGAACGTAACACCGTCACCGGGCTAATCGGACCGAACGGCGCGGGCAAGTCGACGTTGATCGAGATAGTCGCCGGAGGGCTCAAGCCAGCTCGAGGCGAAATCCTGTTCAACGGGGAGAACATCGCCGGGATCGGGCGCACGGCCGTAGCAAGGAAGGGGATCAACCGAACCTTTCAACTCTCCCGCCAACTCGCTCGCCTGCCGGTGATCGAGAACGTCGTGATGGCCGCGCCCTCTCAGCCCGGAGAGAATCCGATCACCGCGATATTCGCCCGACGCAAGTGGTGGCCGAGGGAGGAGGAACTACGCGAACGGAGCATGGACATGCTCCGATGGGTCGGCCTGGAGAAGATGGCCGACGAACCGGCCGGCACCCTATCCGGCGGCCAGCAGAGGCTGCTGGACATAGCGCGCGCGCTGATAGCCGAGCCAAAGCTGCTGTTGCTCGACGAGCCGACGGCGGGCGTATACCCTGCGCTAACTATACTTATCGCCGATCGCATCCGCGAGATACCATCCCACGGGGTCACTGTCATCATGGTGGCGCACAACCTGGCCTTCGTGGCGCGGGTGTGCGACGACGTCGTGGTGATGAGCCAGGGTAAGGTGCTCACCAGGGGCACGCTGGAGTCGGTGCGGGCGAACCGCGAAGTTGTCGAAGCCTATCTGGGGGTCTAGCAAGCAATGGGAACGCTACGAGCCGAGAACATAGTGGTTGGCTATGGGGGACCGCCCATAGTTCAGGATGCGGGAGCCTCGGTGGAGTCCGGTCAGATCTCGGTGATTCTCGGTCCCAACGGAGCGGGCAAGTCGACGCTCGCCAAGGCGATCATGGGCCTTCTCCGAATCTCGTCCGGACACATCTACCTCGACGGGCAGGACGTCACCGGGCTGGCGCCGCACCAACTCGTTCGGCTGGGGGTGGGGTACCTGCCCCAGTTGAAGAACGTCTTCGATGAGATGACCGTGCTCGAGAACCTCGAGATGGGAGCCCTCACCTACGCAGGAGATTTCGAAAAACGCCGCGAGGAGGTCGCCGGGCTGTTCCCTGACCTCCCCAGCATCTTCAAGAAGAAAGCCGGGCAACTCTCAGGTGGACAGCAGCGAATGGTCGCCCTGGCGCGGGTGTTGATGGTCGACCCCAAGGTCATCATCCTGGACGAACCAACAGCGGGGCTCTCCCCGCTGTACGCGGGGCGGGTGTGGGAGCAAATCGCCCAGATCCGTGAGCACGGCGTGGGGCTGCTGGTTGTGGAGCAGAATGCTCGAACAGCCATGGAGCACGCAGACTTCGTGTTCGTGATGTCGGACGGCCGCAACTACATATCGGGTCCCGCGTCGGAGGTCGCCTCCCAGGGAGAGGTCGCCGCCATTCTGGTAGGGTAAGTCACTACCAGCGGTTCCTCATTCCAGTAGCGCAGGGCCAGGGGTGGCCCTGCGCTACTGGCTCGTCAGATGTACCCGCTTGCACACTATCCCTTCCTCCCCTAGAATCGACCGCGCCCGGACGAAACAGTCTGCGGCATGCGCAGGTCCAATGTTGTAGTCTCGCATTGCCTGCTGTCTCGCGCTTTCCAACAAAGGAGTTGGCGAATGTGGCTGACGTCCCTCTCTATCAGACGCCCGATGCTTATCATCATGGCGGTACTCGCCATCATGCTAGGCGGAATCTTCGCGTATACCAGCCTCGGCGTAGATCTGCTCCCAAGCGTTAAGATCCCCTACGTCATCGTTATGACAACCTACCCGGGAGCAGGGCCGAGGGAGGTGGAGTCTCGCGTCACCAAGCCGATCGAAGACGCTATTGCAGGCTCGCCCGGGATCAAGACGCTCACGTCTAGCTCCGGTGACAGCTATTCGATGGTTCTGGCCGAGTTCAACGACGGCTTCGACCCCGATGCCGCTACCCAGGACATTGAGCGCAGGGTCAACCAGATACGCTCGAGTCTCCCGTCGAACGTCAAGGCCCCGAGCATCATGAAGTACGACATGAACGATGAGCCCATCCTCGTCATGGGGGCGAGTTGGGACCGCAACCCCGACGGCATGTATCAAGTGGCGAACGACACCATTCGTCCCAAGATCGAGGCAGTGCCCGGCGTGGCTTCGGTCCAACTTGTGGGCGGCCGCGAGCGAGAGATCCACGTCGTGGTGGACCGCGACAAGCTAGACGGTCATGGCATTGCCCTAACTCAGGTCACCTCTGCCCTGGCCGCGGCCAACCTGTCCGCCCCGAGCGGCGATGTGCGAGACGGAGCATACGACTACTCGCTACGTGTTTACGGTCTCCTTCAGGATCCGAGTCAACTGGCAGGCCTCGTCATCGCCACCACCCCCACGGGGGAGACCGTACGGCTAGGTGACGTTGCCACCGTGCAGGACACCTTCAAGAAACAAGATTCCATTAGTCGAGTGAACGGGGTCGAAGGCGTCGGCATCCTGGTTCAGAAGCAGAAGACGGCCAACACCGTTG
>JAJYKO010000396.1 GCA_021788565.1 Chloroflexota bacterium | reverse complement strand
GATGCCACCTAGCGAACTGGCGCGAATTGGCTCAGAGCGAGAGATGGCCTCTATCACGGCGTGACAAAGCCTCTCGTCTGGAGAAAGCTCATACTCATCTGCCATCGTGCTCTCCTCCCGAACATGGGGCCTCTCTGCCCCGCAAGGGACATGGGGGCGTTGGACAATGCCGGGGCTGATTGTACCAGACTGGCGACGGTTCCACACCATGTCGCGCTGCCGGTCATGGCACGTCGGTGCTACTATTTGCATATCTGGTCGCACCATTACTTCAGTGACATGAGGAATCATAGAGCACCAACCATGAGACGAGCCGCGGTGATCAGGCTGGCCGTGCTTGCTATCCTTCCCCTGCTGTTGGGACTATCGTCAGGGGATCCCTCCTCGATAGCTTACCGGCTAACCCTTCAGGCCGAGCCCTATGTGGACCCGGTCACCGGCTGGATGTTCCAGAACACCGTCTCCAAGCTTACCGGAAGTGTGGCACCAGGCCCTGCCGCCAGCCCCGCGGAGATTCGCTCGTTCTTTGGTCTGGTTGCCGAAGAGCTGAAAGCCGAAAGCGAGGCGGACCGTGCAGCGGCGTCCGGTCCCGCGCGGAGCGCATCGCCGGACCCGAGCCTGTCGGCGCTCAGGGCCCGCGTAGAAGCGGAGGCGCCCAGTGTCGAGCGCACGATCCAGCAGTATGTGGCCGCACAGGCCGCGAAAGACGGTCTCGACCACAACTTGGCGAGTCTCCGCTTCCTGTTTCCGCCTGTCTACTTTCGGTTCGTGGCTCTCCCGGATCTGCTGGTGATCTCGCCTCGAGACCGCATCGAGCGAGAAGCGACGGTGCTTTTGCTCCCCAATCTGACAGTTGGCCAAATGGAGCAGATAGAGAAGCGAGCTTCGGGGCCAAACACGTCCGCTCTTGTTACGCCCATCGGCGGGCTCGGCGTCTATCCGAGCATGGTCCCGGAGAACTCCGACCCACGCTGGACCATTCAGACGGTGGCGCACGAGTGGACTCACCAGTTCCTGGCGCTACGTCCACTGGGCTGGCAGTACGCTCTGGGGGGCGAGTCGGACAGTCGTATGATCACTGTGAACGAGACCACCGCTGAGATTGTGGGACACGAGGTTGGGGATCAGGTCTACCATGAACTTTATCCGAACGCACCTCCATCCCAGCAAGCGCCGTCGCCCCGGCAGGATACGTTCACGAAGGAGATGCATCGCATCAGAACCAGGGTCGATTCGTTGTTGGCCGCCGGCAAGGTTCAGGAGGCCGAAAGCTTCATGGAGACCTCTCGCAAGGAGCTTGTGGGGCAGGGCTACTACATCCGGAAGCTGAATCAGGCTTACTTTGCCTTCTACGGCAGCTACGCTGATAACCCGTCGGCCTCAGGTGGCGTCGGGCAGGACATCAGTCAGCGGGAGCACCAGCTTCGGGCGGATTCCACCAGCCTTGGGGCTTTCCTCTGGAAGATATCCGCGGCGGGCGACTACCAGCAATTTCAGCAGATCACGCAGAATCCGTAGGGTCGCGAGGGGGGCCGGCAGCTCTGCCGCCCCCTACCACACGCTGTAGGGGCCGGCGGCTCTGCCGGCCCGCCTCCCTCATCCCCTGGCGGTGCTCTCCTCTCGGCCGAGGTCTGGACCTGCGCACTCTCGAGGGAAGAGGAAGGTGAGCACGAGGGCCCCCAGCGAGGCCAGAGCAATAGCCACGTAGACCGAGTGTAGGGATGACTCGAGGACGGCCCGAAGCGCTTCGAGAGTCGCCGTGGGGATCGAAGAGCGAGTGATGGGATCCAGTACGGCGCTGGCGGCGGACACGCCTGAGGCCGCGCCAAGGGTTCCCAACGCCGCGGGCGGCAGCGCCAGCAACCCTCGGTACATGCCACTGTTCAGGAGCCCGCCCATGACTGACACCCCAACCGCTCCCCCGATGTTCTGAAAGAACGATACGGACGCCGTCGCGATGCCTCGTTCGCTCCACCCCACCGATGATTGGACGGCCACCAGAAAAGACGTCATGGCGAAACCCATGCCGAAACCCATGACTAGCATCGTGAGCATCAGCCACGGTTGTGCCATCTGCCGGTCGACGGGCACGAGCAACAGGACTGCACTGGCGAGAATCAGCGAGGCCCCAAGTATCACCACGTGCCGGTATCCGCGACGGACCATCATTCGGCCGCTGAGAGCGGTGGCAGCCGTCCAGCTGATCGACATTGGTGCCAGCACCATGCCGGCATTTATCGCCGTTCCCCCCAGCACACCCTGGACGAAGGGCGGCACGTAGGAGTCAATACCCATCAGCACTGCCCCAACCAGGAAGCCGGCGGAGTTGGATATCGAGAACAGCCTTATCCTGAACAGCTGGATAGGGAGCAGCGGTTCGTCGGTGTGGGACTCGTGCCAAAGGAAGAGCGCAAGCAGCCCGCAGGCAGCGGCCACGAATCCCCACGCGGGCACGGGGAGCGATGACACCGATTGGCCCATCTGCAGCAACCCGAAAAGCAACGCCGTGATCGCGGCGACCAGAGCGACTGCCCCCACGTAATCGATCGCCAGCTTTCTGGGCGCGGTCCGCTCGTGGAGGCAGGCGACCAGCAGCAGCGCCGAAGCCGCACCGAAAGGGACATTGACATAAAACAGCCAGCGCCACTGCAGGTGGTCGACGATGAAGCCCCCAAGCCCTGGGCCGAGGATCGCGGACACGCCCCAAACCGCGCTCAACAGCCCCTGCACGCGCGCTCGTTCGACGGTGCTGAAGACGTCACCCACGATGGTCATGGATGTCGGGAGGACGGCGGCGGCTCCAAGGCCCTGGACGGCCCGAAATGCGATGAGCTGCTCCATGTTGGCGGCGGAGCCGCACAGGATCGAACCCACGATGAAGAGAGTTGTGCCGGCGACAAACACGGGCTTTCGTCCGTGGGTGTCAGAAAGCCGGCCGAACACCGGCACTGCGGTGGTGGATGTGAGCAGGTAGGCGGAGAACACCCAGCTGTAGAGGTCCAGCCCTCCGAGCTCGCCGATGATTGTCGGCATGGCCGTGCCCACGACCGAGGTGTCCAACGCCGCCAGAAACGTGGCCAGCACGACGGCAACGACTATGGTCCCAGAGCGGGTGGTGCCAGCCATCGGACTAGGGCGGCTCCTCCATCGAAAGGTCTGCCAATTGTACCGCAGTGGCATATAATTCCCCACACATACCTGGTACGAGGAGGAGCCATGGAGCCCACGAGAGAGCAGGCATGGGCCCTGCTGACCGAATTCACCACGAGCGATAGCCTTATCAAGCATGCCCTGGCGGTCGAGGCGGCCATGAGGGCGTATGCGCGCAGGTTCGGCGAGGACGAGGAAAAGTGGGGAGTCGTGGGGCTCATCCACGATTTCGACTACGACCAGAATCCCACCTGGGACAAGCACGTGTACGTGGGGGCGAGGATACTCCGCGATCGTGGATGGCCCGAGGAGATAGTAGTAGGCGTTGAATCGCACGCCGACTACTTGAATATACCTCGCGTCACGATGATGCAGAAGACCCTGTTTGCGGTAGATGAGCTGGTGGGGTTCATAACGGCGGTAGCGTTGGTGAGGCCGAGCAAGAGCGTCATGGACGTCGAGGCTTCCTCGGTTCGCAAGAAGATGAAGGACAAAGCATTCGCTAGGTCGGTCAATAGGGAGGATATCGTACGAGGCGCCGAGTTACTCGGTATTACCCTCGACGAACATATTACGTTCGTCATCGGCGCCCTGCGGCCGATTGCCGATCAGTTAGGCATTGCCGGGGTTCCCGCATAGTCGTTTCGGCCTCTCCGTCGGCACTCGTCTTGCATTCATTCTGGTGTGTGTCCGGGAAGTCACCAGGCAGGTGCAGCCGGCGGTTCCCTGTCCACGCCGAGTGCGTGCAGCCGCTGGTACGCTTCATGCCGAGTACACCGCCTCTCACGGCAAAGTGGGACGAGGCGGAAAAGTCGGGGCGATAGCCCCCGCTAACTGGCGGGCTTTCGCACCTGCGTAGCCGGGAGAAGCCGGCAGCCATCAACTGGAGAGGAGACGGAACTGGCAATGGCCAAACTGAGGATACTTAGCCATCAAGGCGACACCACCGTCGAGTGGGATACGAAAAAGGCTGACGTCGGCGACCTGGAGGCTCTGGAGGCTATCAGGGAAGCCGAAAGGATCTTCGAAGAGCAGAAGTCGAAGGGGGCAACAGCCTTTACAGTAACCACTGGCAAGCCGGCTGAGAAGCTGGAGAAGTTCGACAAAACGGCCGAACAGATAATTATGGTTCCCAGGATAGCTGGAGGATGATCGGGCCACTCGGTTCGGCACTGCATTGGGAGCTGGCGGCCTGGATCGGGATAGTTATCCTGGCAGCTCAGTTCGTTGCGATATTGCTGTGGGTAGTGTTTGGCTCCCACAACCGTGGGCTGACCAGCAAAGGGTACAGCGCCCAGCTGGAAGCCGAGCGGCGGGCAGAAGGCCTCTTGCAAGAGACCCTCACGTCCGAGGAAAGTCGCGAACTGGAACACAAGGGCTACTTGGAGGTCCATAGCCCCTCTCGGGAGGGCAGGGTCTACCGTGTCCCGCGCGGGCGCGGAATGGTTAGCGTCTACGAGGGGGGCCGTGCCGTGATGAGTCTGTGTGTCCAGCCAGTGGAGTGGATCCCGGGGGCCGACGTTGTGCTGATGCACAAGCTGATGATCGAGGCAAACGAAGAGGACTATCTCAAGACTGCCAACCAGTTTGAACCGGGTTACCCCTATTACCTGCGCTGGGACCGGCGAACCGGCCGTCCTGTTTAGTCCCGCGGTCCGTAGTCCAGGCACACAGCCACTCCGCCTATGATGTGACGGCGGGGTGGCTGTTGTGCTTTGCTGGTTGCTCGGTCCGCGATCAGTCGACCGGGCTGTTCTCACTCTTCCGACGCGCATCGTGGGTCTTCGCGTCGGAAGACTTCACGTGTCGGTAAATGTAGTAGACGATCGCCGCGACAATGAGAGCCACGAAGGGGTAGTCGAAGTTCTGGAGCACCTCTCGCACCGCCACCCAGTTGTCTCCTAGAAGCTTCCCAGCATAAGTGAGTCCCAGCACCCACGGGAATGATCCCAGCGTGGTATACAGGACGAACTTGGGGAAGTTCATCCGCGCGATGCCGGCCGGAAGCGAGATGAAGGTCCTAACGACCGGGAGGATGCGCGAGAAGAAGATGGCCGCATCGCCGTACCTGGCGAACCACCGATCGGCGGTATCTAGATCGTGCTCGGAGATCAGGATGTAGCGGCCGTATTTGGCCAGTATGGGACGGCCGCCCCACACGCCGACCCAGTAGGCCACAACCGACCCCAGAGTACACCCCGCGGTTCCGACGATCACCGCCACCCACAGGTTGAAGACGCCGCGGTACACCATCCAGCCGGCCAGCGGCATGATGATCTCGCTCGGGATCGGAATGCACGCACTTTCGATGGCCATAGCGAGCAACACGCCCAGATACCCGATCTGGGCGTACAGATGCTCCATACCCGGAATGATAATCTGCTCCAGTGCAGCTAACAACTGTTATCTCCTAGTCTCTGGCTACTGCAACCTCAATGGCCTTGGCACGTTCCTTGCGGCAACTACTTACAGCATGCGCGCCTTTCTCAGTGTCTAAGGGCAAGCGCCCAACGACTATACATCGGCCCTTTTCGACTTGTCAAACCAGGCTGCTGAAGAAGCAATCTCTCTGTGTGGAGTGCGCCCATGGTCGGATGGATCCACGCGAGCCGCCTGGTGGCGATCCTCCTGATGGCGCTCGTTATGCGGAGTGATCTCGCCACCCAACCTCCTGATCGCGATGTGGATGCTGAAGCTGCGCCAGTGGTCACCCATATGACCAGCATCAGTAGTCGTGGCGGCCCGAGGCCGCCCGTCGCCAGTTCTCCCCCTGTAGAGGCCCTGGTAGCCCGATTGCGCATCCCGACCCCCCCCCCCCCCCCCCCCCC
>JAJYKO010000395.1 GCA_021788565.1 Chloroflexota bacterium | reverse complement strand
AGATCGGTGATACTCTTGCGGTCCACGTCCCGCACCACCGGCACCACGAGCCCACGCTCCGTGTCCGCCGCGATGCCGAGGTGGTAATAGTGCTTCAGGATGATCTCGTCCGTCACAGCGTCGAGGCTAGAGTTGAAGCGAGGGAATGCCTTGAGGGCGGCTACCGCTGCCTTCATGACGAAGACCGTGGCCGTCAGCTGACCACCAGCCTCCGCGATTTCCGCCTTATGCTCTCGCCGATAGGCATCCAATCGAGTTATGTCCGCCACATCCTGGTGGTTCACGTGCGGGATCTGCGCCCAGGCCATCGCCACGTGCCTGGCCGTGGCGCGCCGAACGGAGCGGAGGGGCACCTTCTCCACAGCGCCCCATCGACCGAAGTCTGGCAGCGCCGAGGTCTCCATGACTGGTATTACCGGCTGAGACTGCGCGGGTGGCGTCTCAGTCTCCGCGGGCGCAGGCTTTTCTGTCTCAGGCTTCGCCCCGGACACCGCACGCTCCGCGAACTCGCGGACATCCTGCGCAGTTACCAGGCCGGCCGGCCCACTCGGCGACACCAGGTGAAGGTCCACGCCCAACTCCCTCGCCAGGCGACGGGTCGCGGGCGAGGCAGGCACGGGGCCATCCCGCTTGGAAGTCGCCAGTTGCTCGGCTGCCACTTGCCCGCCGCGATCACCGCCGGCCACGATCGAACTAGCCGTAGCATGGGTGCCAAGCCCGGGCCTCGCTTCCTCGACCGGCTCGGGCTTACCAGCGGCTTCGCCCACGGTCGGCGCCTCGGCAGCGGCCCCTCCGTTCCCCTCGCCAAAGACCATCAGGACCTCGCCTACCTTCACCGTATCTTCCTGCTTGACTTTGATCTCCTCGACGGTGCCCGTGAACGGCGAAGGGATCTCTACTCTCGCCTTATCGGTCTCAACTTCCATGAAAGGCTGGCCCTCATTGACGAGGTCTCCCACATTCACCAGGATGGCCACGACCTCAGCCTCGTGAATGCCCTCCCCCAGGTCCGGCAGTTTGAACGCCCTTGACATTCCCTACCTCCGCACCTACCGGACGCTCAAGGTTTCGCGAGCAGCCCGCAAGATTCGCTGCGCACTCGGCAGGTAAGCGTTCTCCCTGGCCGGCAGCGGTATGTTCACATCGAAGCCCGTGACACGCCGGATGGGCGCTTCCAGGTAGAAGAATGACTTCTCCATCAGGCGAGAGACTATCTCTGCTCCAGGCCCAAAGCTACGCGGAGCCTCGTGGACCACCATCGCCCTCCCCGTCTTTCGCACGGACTGTGTGAACAGTTCGTCGTCCAGGGGTGAGATGGTCAGGAGATCTATGACCTCGGCCTCCACCCCGTCCTTCTCGTGCAGCTCTTCCGCGGCTTCGAGCGTCGGACGAAGCATGGCGCCGTAGCTGATCATGGTGATGTTCTTTCCCTCGCGCACCACGCGCGACTTTCCGATCGGAATGGTCTCCTCTTCCTCAGGAACCTCCTCCCTGAAGGCCCTGTAAACAGCCTTGGGCTCGTAGAAGATCACAGGGTCCGGGTCGCGGATGGCGCTGACTAGGAGCGCCCTGGCGTTGCGCGGCCCCGACGGGATCACCATCTTGAGCCCGGGCATGTGAGCCCAGAACGCCTCCTTGCTCTCGGAGTGGTGCTCCAGGGCGCGAACCCCGCCACCGTATGGAGCACGTACCACCATCGGCACCCCGTAGCGGCCCTGGGAGCGGCGACGCAGCCTGGAGGCGTGATTCTCGATTTGGTGGAAAGCGATGTAGTCAAAGCCGGAGAATTGCATCTCGCACACCGGCTTCAGCCCGAAGACGGCCATTCCGATGGAAGTGCCGACTATGCTTGACTCGGCGAGCGGGGTATCCACCACGCGATCCTCGCCGAACCGGTCGATCAGTCCCTCAGTAACCCTGAAGACACCTCCGTCCTTCCCCACGTCCTCTCCCAGAACGATCACCGCGTCATCCCGCTCCATCTCCTGGCGCAGCGCCAGATTCAGGGCCTGGACCATTGTCATCTTGGCCATGCGAACTCTTCCTATAACAAATGGCGGCCGTTGCCGTTTCTACCACCTGGACGGCCTGCCGCTGCTCTCTGCGCAAGTTCCTGTATGATTTCCCGCCCTGCCTCCGCTACGGGTGCGGGCCGATCCGGGGACTCATCCGATCCTTCCGCGGATGATTCGCCCATCGCGGCCAGTTCGCGCTCCAACTCAGCACGCTGCTCGCGCAGGGTGGGTGGCATTTCCGAATATACGTGCTCGAACATGTGCAGGGGGTCGGCCCCCGCCTCAATCCACCCCTCAGCTCGATCGATTGCCTCCTGGATCTCGGCCTTCACGTCGGCGTCGATGGCCTCTATCGTCTGGGGAGTAAGCACTTCCTTGCTCAGGAGGTAGTCCCTGAACCTTGGAAGTGGATCCCTCTTCGTCCACTCCTGGACCTCTTCTTCCGTTCGGTATCGCTTCGGGTCGTCCGAGGTAGTGTGCATGACCAGCCGGTAGGTAACGCACTCGATAAAGGTCGGCCCGCCCCCGGATCGAGCGCGGTCCGCGGCCTCTTTAGCAGCGGAATAGACGGCCAGCACGTCGTTCCCATCCACCTGTATGCCGGGCATGCCGTACGCAATAGCTTTCTGCGCCAGCGTCTCCGAGCGAGTCTGCCTCTTCCTGGGAACGGAGATGGCCCACTGGTTGTTCTGGCAGACGAAGACTACCGGAAGCTGGAAGACGGAGGCGAAGTTCATCGCCTCATGGAAGTCTCCCTCCGACGTCGCCCCGTCCCCGAAGAAGGTCATGACTATCCGGTCTTGCTTGCGATACTTGATCCCGTACCCGATCCCCGCGGCGTGCAGGGTCTGTGTCGCGATAGGCACCGCGGTGGGTAGATCGTTCCGGTCCGGCGCGATTACGCCCCCTTCCTCGAACCCTGCCCAGTAGATCAGAATGTCTTCGATCCGCCTGCCGCGCCACAGCTCGGCCCCTGTCTCTCGATAGGACGGGGCCAGCCAGTCAGATTGCCGGAGAACCGAGACGGCGCCCACGTGCGCCGCCTCGTGCCCGGTCACGGGCGGAAAGGTGCCGATCCGTCCCTGCCGCTGCAGGTCAATCATGCGGGAATCCAGGCGGCGGGTCAGCACCATCGTTCTATAGATTTTGAGTGCCAGCTCCTCCGGCACTTCGGGCTCGAGCTCCTGATCCAGATGTCCATGTTCATCCAGTATCGACAGGTAGTCCACCTGGAACGGTAGCTCGATTGCTTTCCTTGGCATCAGTCCACCTCATCTCGCCGCGGGGCACCCACGCTGGGATGCCCAGCGGCCAACCATGATCCGGGCAACCGCATCTGGGCGCACCTACTTCCCCAGCAAATACCCGGCGATCGTGTTCTTCTGAATCTCGCGAGTTCCCTCGTAGATCTCCGTGACGCGCACGTCGCGATAGATCCGATCGACATCCCATCTGCTGAAGTAGCCCCGACCGCCGAACAGCTGGATGGTCTCTTCCGCGACCTCCACGGCGGTCCGTGTTGCGTACAGCTTCGCCATCGACGCCAGCCTGGCGTCCGGCCCTTTGTGGTCGTGGTTCCAGCCGGCGCGATAGGTGATCAGCCTCGCGGCCTCAACCTTCGTGGCCATATCCGCGATCTTGTGCTGGTTGATCTGGTAGTCCGCCAGCCTTCGGCCCGACTGCTTGCGCTCCTTCAGGTGAGCTATCGCGCGGTCGAGGGCGGCCTGCGCGCCTCCCAGCCCCTGAGCGGCGACCTCCACTCTCGTTTGGTCCAGGAACTCCATTGTGTGGTAGAAACCCCTGTTCTCCTGGCCCAAAAGATTCGCCGTGGGGACTCGCACGTTCTTGAACGTAACCTCCGACGTGGACATCATGTGGAGGCCCATCTTCTCGCCCAGGTCCACGGCGGACACCCCATCCCGATCCATCTCCGCGAGGATCAAACTGAAGCCGCGGTGGGATGGCTTCGCGGCAGGATCGGTTTTGCACAGCACGGTGATGATGCGGGCCTGCTGGCCGTTGGAGATCAGGGTCTTAACGCCGTTGATCACGTACTGATCGCCATCGCGGACCGCTGTCGTACCTAGATCGGTGATGTCGCTGCCGTGGTCAGGTTCCGTGAAGCCGACGGCCGTGATCATCTCTCCCGAGGTCACGAAGGGCAGGATTCTCTCCTTCTGCTCCCGAGTGCCCAGGTGCAGGGTGAACTGCGAGCCGAGCGAACAGAGGCTGATGGACATGCCGAGGCCGGGGTCTTTCCGGCAGAGCGCCTCGATCACCAGGACGCTTCCCATCAGGCCCGCTCCCCTTCCGCCGTACTCCATGGGCAGATGCACTCCAACCAGGCCGGCGGCACACGCCTTGCCGTGAGCCTCGATCGGATAGCGCCGGTTCCGGTCGCACTCCATGGCGTACTCCTCTGTGAATTCGCGCCGCGCGAACTCCCAGGCATCCCGTTGAAGTGCCCGCTGTTCCTCTGTTAGCTCAAAATCCATCGCACCCATCAACCGTAGGGCAGGGGCTTGTCCCCTGCCGTCTGCCCATATCCGCGGCCGGTCGGGGGGCAGCGCGCCCCGCCCTAAGGTAGTTTTACCTCTCTATCGACATCGCCACCGCGCCACCGCCGCCGTGGCACAACACCGCCATCCCTCGCTTAAGGCCGCTGTCCTCCAGCGCGTGCAGAAGGGTCACCAGAATGCGCGCCCCAGACGCCCCTATCGGATGACCGAGGGCAACCGCCCCGCCCCTCACGTTCACACGATCCCAGTCCCACTCAAGCACCTTTCCATTGGCCAGCACCTGAGCGGAGAAAGCCTCGTTGACCTCGATCAGGTCGAAATGCGGCAGCGCCATTCCTGTCCTCGCGAGCAACTTCCGCACGGCCTCCGTCGGGGCATCGAAAACCCAGCGCGGCTCCAGGTTGGCGTTGGTCCAAGCTGTGATGCGCGCCCGCACGGGCCATCCCTTCTCGCGGGCAAGGCTGCTCGATGTCACCAGGAGCGCGGCCGCCCCGTCGCAAAGACCCGGTGCGTTGCCCGCTGTGACCGTCCCGCCCTTCTCGAAGGCGGGTGCGAGTCGTGCCAGCGCTTCGGCCGACGTGTCCCTTCTGGGACACTCGTCGGTGTCCGACAACGTCGCGCCACCCTTCTGCTGCACCTGGATCGGCTCAATCTCCCTGCGGAACTGCCCAGCATCGATGGCTGCCAGCGCCTTCTGGTGGCTCTTCAGGGCGAACGCGTCCTGCTCCTCCCTGGTGATCCCATACTTTCGCGCGATCTCCTCAGCGGAACTGCCCATATGGTGGTTCTCCCAGGCGCACCAGAGGCCGTCGTGCACCGCCGAGTCCACGAGCCCGGCGTCGCCCAGCTTCGTTCCCGTCCGGCTGTTCATCAGCAGGTGAGGAGCGAGGCTCATGTTTTCCATGCCTCCCGCCGCGACCACCCGAGCGCTTCCAGTGAGGATCTCCTGCGCACCGATCACCACGGCCAGCATTCCCGACGCGCATACCTTGCTGACGGCGAAGGCCGAGGCGCCGACAGGTATGCCTGCTGAAATGGCTGCCTGCCTGGCGGGCCCCATCCCCGCCCCTGCCGAGAGGACGTTGCCCATGATCACCTCGTCCACTTCGGTGGCGTCGATTCCGGCCCGACTCAGGGCCCCACGTATCGCCGCCGCTCCCAGGTTCGGGGCCGCTGTTTTCGACAACGATCCCAGGAACCGGCCGATGGGAGTGCGTGCCGCCCCCACGATCACTATGTCGTCCACGTTCGGCATCTCCATATCGCGCTATCCCTCACCCGCCCTCCGGGCGGCCTCTCCCAGAGGGAGAGGCGTTCTGTTCCCTCTCCCCTTGGGAGAGGGTTAGGGTGAGGGTGTCCCCTCTTCAGAGGGTTAGGGTGAGGGTCGTACCTATCTTCCCGTCCCCACTCACCCCGCCTCCCGGTCACTCCTTCCCAAGTAGGTACCCC
>JAJYKO010000394.1 GCA_021788565.1 Chloroflexota bacterium | reverse complement strand
CGATCTGTCCGGATGTGACCTCGTATTTGGGATGTCCCATCAGGACGTTGGCGAGGGTGCTCTTGCCGGAGCCGTTGGGGCCCATTAGGGCGTGCACCTTACCCCTGTGGATCTGAAGGTCAACCCCCTTGAGGATCTCCTTGCCCTCCACATTTGCGTGGAGCCCCTCTATGACCAGCGTGTCATTGGTGTCTATTTTGGTCCCATTTGTCTGATAGGCTGACAAAACATTAGCTTCTGCCATCTCTCTCCTACCTGCCGTGCCATCGGCGTCGTCATCGTCCGGCGCTGACCTATCAACTCCGGTTTCTTGGCACGCCCCACTCCCCAGAAGCCGGGGACCGCGGGGGAATTCCTACTAAAACCGTCGGATTTCACTCGCATTCTACCGGCCACGGCACGCCTTGTCAAGCCTATTTTGTACATTTTTGCCCACCTGGCTCTTAGCACGAGGCCCGTCGCGCGGCGGACCGACCATCACCGCCGTGATGATATAATTCCCCTTGTATGGACACCGATTCCAGTTCCTCAACCAGACCACGCATTCTCGTTGTCGACGACGATCGGAAGATCACCGGAGCCCTAAGGCGAGGTCTCGCCTACGAGGGTTATGCCGTCGATGTCGCCAACAGTGGAAGCGAGGCGCTCACCATGGTTCGCGACGCCCGTCCGAACCTGGTGATCCTCGACGTGATGATGCCCGGCATCGACGGTCTGGACGTCTGCCGGCTTATCAGGCGCTCCGACGACGTACCCATCCTTATGCTCACCGCGAAGGATGAGGTGGCCGATCGAGTGGCAGGCCTGGACTCGGGCGCCGACGACTATCTGGTCAAGCCCTTCGCCTTCGAGGAGCTTCTGGCAAGGATGCGGGCCCTTCTGCGGCGCCGAGGCTCTCAGCAGACCTCCGAGATCGCCTATTCCGATCTCAGCCTGGACACCAAGTCCATGACCGCCCAGCGGGCCGGCCGCAAGATCGATCTCACCGCAACCGAGTACAAGCTGCTGGAACTTCTCTTGACGCGTTCCGAAGAGGTCCTCTCCCGAGAGACGATCCTGGAGAAGGTTTGGGGCTTCGACTTTGAAGGCGAATCCAACGTCCTGGAAGTCTACATCCGCTACCTCCGCAACAAGTTGGAGGCAGATGGCGAGCCGCGCCTCATTCACACCGTACGTGGCGCAGGCTACGTCCTGAGGGAGTGATCCCGTGTCCATCCGGCTGCGACTCGCCCTCTGGTACACGGCCTTTCTGGCCATCATGTTCGTCATCTTCGCACCGGCGGTCTATATCGTCGTGGAGAGGCAGCTCACCGGAGAGGTAGACCGGTGGCTCGCCCCCATCGGGGACCGTGTCGTACGTTCGGTCACCGACAACGCGAAGGCGCTCCAGAGCCCCAATGGCCCCGGTCCCACTCAGAGCACGGGTGGTGCCTCCGCGGCCCAGATCCTCAGCGCCCTCTCCACATACCAGGACCTGGACCTGGAGCAGTTCACTTCGCCGGGGGTCTACGTGGAACTGTTGGACGCCAACGGCAAGGTGATGGCCCGGTCCCCGAATCTGCAGGGCAAGGCGCTATCCGTCCCGGACGGAGCCTTCGCATCAGCCTGGTGGGGAACCGCAGACAGCTTCACGGCCAACTGGAACGGGGATAGGTACAGGGGCTACCTCGCACCCATAGCGGGTGACAAGGAACCCCGCGGCTTCGTGCTGGTGGCTCGCTCGCTACAGCCGATCGACGATGCCCTGAACACCCTGCGGTTTGTGCTGATCGTGGGCAACATCGCCGGCCTCGCGCTGGCGGTCGGGGTGGGCTGGCTCATCGCCCGCAACAGCCTCCGGCCAATAGACGAAATAACCAACACCGCGAGATCCATCGCCCTCTCCCAGGGCTTTGGCCAACGCCTCACCGTAGGCAAATCCCGCGACGAGGTCGGCACGCTGGCCGTCACTTTCAACGAGATGCTTGCCAGCCTCGACGCCGCATACGCGGCCCAGCGCCGCTTCGTTGCCGATGCTTCTCACGAGCTTCGTTCCCCCCTCACCTCAATCCGGAGCAATATCGATATCCTGCGCCGGGCCCTCAATGCCCCCGAGGAGGACCGCGCCGAGGCGCTCGCCGATGTGGCCGACGAGGTGGACCGGCTAAGCAGACTCACGTCGGACCTGCTGCTGCTTGCCAGAGCCGACGCTGGCCACAAGATCGAGATGAGCAAAGTGTCTATGGATCATTTGGTAGTTGACGTTCATCGCCAGATGGAAGCGCAAGCGCAGGGGGTCACACTCGAGCTGGGTCCGACTCGCAAGGTGACGGTGATGGGCAACCAGGTATGGCTCAAGCAACTGCTGCTGATCCTGCTGGACAACGCCCTCAAATACACGCCCACGGGTGGATCGGTGACGCTCACCCTCGAACGTGACGGCGGCAGCGCGCTGGTCAAGGTGACCGACACCGGAATTGGCATCGCCGCTGAGGATCTGCCTCACGTCTTCGAGCGTTTCTACAGAGCCGATAAAGCAAGAGCGCGAGAGGAAGGGGGCGCGGGTCTTGGCCTGGCTATAGCCCTCTGGATCGCCGAAGAGCACCGGGGTGAGCTTACGGTGGAGAGCGATCCTGGCAATGGAACCACCTTCACCCTGCGGCTGCCAACTGTTAGCTAGATTCTTATCTTCATCTCATCTTCGGCTCAGGTTCCTCTAATGTTCAAGGATTATGATTTCCGTGCTCAAGGGAACTGGATCTAACCTGAGGTTGGGCCAAACCCGAAAGCATTCAAGATATCGTGGTGGTACCTCCCTCCCTTCCACCTCGATAGAAGCGCCCCAACCGTCAGGCCCGGTTGGGGCGCGGTCAGTAAGCAATGGCCCGTAACGGGCCTTTAGACATAGATGAAATCGGGGCCAAGGCCGGCCCCGGGGATATGGGGCGTCATAGATGACGCCGTTTCTCGAAACAGCGACTAGCACGACCCGCCCGTCTTTTTCATCAGAGGTACTCAGAGATAACCGGAGCGGGTCATTAGTGGAGGAGAAGTGTCGACGCTGACAGAGAATCCCGCTCGCTCCCCATCTACTCGCGCATCGGCGCGAGCCGTTCCTCGAAGACGCTCTCGTCCCAAGACTCGCTTCCTCATCGCCGCACTCGTGATCATCTCCGCGATAGGCTACATGATTTACGCTGCCATCGAGAGCGGCAGCGAGTACTACGTCACCACCACCGAGCTTGCCGCGATGGGCGACAAAGCCCTTGGCCAGGAGATGAGGATTGGTGGCCAGGTGGTGAATGGAACCGTGCAGTGGGACCGCGGAGCCAACTCAGTGTCTTTCACCCTCACAGATGGCACAAAGAATCTGCCCGTCACCTATACGGGGACGGTGCCGGATACCTTCCAGTCTGGCAACGGGGTCATCCTGGATGGCAAGCTCGGGACTGATGGAAAGTTCCAGGCAAACTCAATGTTGACAAAGTGTGCCTCAAAGTACGAACCCAAGTAGCCATTAGCCATTAGCTTTTAGCTATTAGCCATCGGCCAAGCCGGCGGAGTTTTCCTGCGATTCCTCGCCGCTGACCTGATAGCCGATAGCTGATTGCCAACCCCTAATTGCTAATTGCTAATCACTAATCGCTATTCGCTGAACGAGGTTGCCAATGGCAGAAATCGGACGAATCTCCCTGGTCGTCGCCTTCGTGGTCACTGCGTACCTCACCGTCGCATCGGCCCTGGGCATAACCTGGCGCCAATCAGAGGTGCTGGCCAGCGCGAGGCGCGCGGTCTACGCCTCGGCAGCGCTTGTCAGCGTGGCATGGGGCGTTCTGCTGTACGCCTTCGCTGTACACGACTTTTCTATCCAGACTGTCGCCCAGTACAACAACCGCGAAACCAGCCTGGCCTTCAGTTTGTCAGGCGCATACGCCAGCGAGGAGGGCTCGCTGCTGATGTGGGCCTGGGGCGTGGTTCTGATGCTACTTCTCGTCACGCTGCAGTACCGCAATCGCTACAAGACCATCATGCCATGGGTCACAGCCGTGATGGGCTTCGTGGCCACATTCTTCCTGGCGCTTCTCACCTTCGTCTCTGATCCCTTCGTAAAATCGACGGTCATTCCGGCCGATGGCCAGGGGTTGAATCCGCTGCTTCAGAACGTGGGCATGCTGTTCCACCCGCCCTCCCTGTACCTGGGCTACGTGGCCTTCACGGTGCCCTTCGCGTTCGCGATCGCGGCACTCATAATCGGACAACTTGGGGACGAATGGATTCGGCTCACGAGGGGTTGGACCCTGGCTGCCTGGGGATTCCTGGCTATTGGCAACATCCTGGGCGCGCAGTGGGCGTACGTGGAGCTTGGATGGGGCGGCTACTGGGGCTGGGACCCGGTAGAGAACTCCTCCTTCATGCCGTGGCTCGCCGGAACGGCCTTCCTGCACTCGATCATGATCCAGCGTCGCAGGGGAATGCTGAAGGTCTGGAATCTCGCACTGATCATCACCACCTTTCTGCTCACGATCTTCGGGACCTTCCTGACCAGGAGCGACATCCTTTCCTCAGTGCACACTTTCGGCGACACGGGTATGGGCCCCGCCTTCCTGGCGATGATCGCCATCGTTATCACCGTATCCGTCGCACTGATCTGGGATCGGCTGCCGCTGCTCCAGGGCGACAACGAGCTCGACTCCCTCGTGTCTCGCGAATCGGCATTCCTGCTGAACAATCTGCTGCTCGTGGGCGCGGCCTTTGCCGTGTTCTGGGGAACCATGTGGCCCGTTATTTCCGAGGCACTCAGGGGCCAGAAGGCCACAGTCAATGCGTCGTTCTTTAATCAGGTCGTCGGCCCGATATTGCTGGGAACCGTAATCCTGATGGGCATTTGTCCCCTTATCGGCTGGCGTGGGGCGTCGGTAGCTAACCTGCTCAGGAACTTCCGATTCCCGGCCGCGGTGGGCGTAATAGCGGCGGCAGCCTCCTACTTCGTGGGTGACAACAAGATCTATGGCATTGTAGGCATAGCTGCGTGCGGCTTTGTCGTCGGCACCGTCGCCCTGGAATTCTTCCGGGGCGCTCGCGCGAAGGGACGCATACTAGGTAGGAGCGCTCTCCTATCCCTGCCGGCTCTCGTGTGGGGTAACAGGCCGCGCTACGGCGGCTACCTGGTTCACATGGGAATCATATTAATAGCCATCGGCGTCATCGGTTCACAGGGGTTCCAGGTTCAGAAGAGCGTGACCCTGACCCCTGGGCAGGACGCGACGATCGGTTCCTACCGGCTCGTCTATAACGGTCTTTCGAGTAAGAGCGAAGGAAAGAAGGACACGGTGGCGGCCTCCGTCACCGTGTACAGCGGAAACCAGTTGCTGGGCACCATGACTCCATCCAAGGAGTTCTATCAGGGTTACGACTCGCCCAACACCGAGGTCTCCATTCACAGCACTCCAGTCGAGGACCTTTACCTGATACTCAACACCTGGGACAACCAGCAGAAGGCCGGCTTCCAGTTAGTGATCAACCCGCTGGTAACCTGGATCTGGATTGGAGGCTACGTGCTGCTGTTCGGAACCATCATCGCGTTCTGGCCGGACGCCAAAGAAAGGCATCAGGAGGCGCTGCGCCTGGCCAAAGAGCATTCCCTTCCAAAGGGTGTGCGTACGGCCGGTGCCTGACACGTAGATGCGTGGGCATGTCATTCGTACAGCCACAGTGGCTTTCTTGCTGGCTCTTGCCGTGGTTGTCTCCGGTGCGGGTCCGGCAGGGTCCGACATGGGCGACGAACTTATTCATGAACTGATGTGCCCCTCATCTGGCATGCCACAATCGCTGGCCGTGTCCAACACTTCTGAAGCGGTGTGGATGCGGAGCTTCATAAAGGCGAAGGCAGCGGAGGGCTGGTCCAGGCAACGTATCGTGGACACGTTGGTTCGGCAGTATGGCGAGCAGATCCTGCCGGTGCCGCCGAAAGAAGGGCTCAGTCTCGCTGCCTGGATAGTCCCTTTCG
>JAJYKO010000393.1 GCA_021788565.1 Chloroflexota bacterium | reverse complement strand
GTGGGTGGTGGACCGAGAGATCCATCTCTGGGAGGGAGTGGTCGAGGAGCTGGCACGTCGACGCCAGGCTAGCCCCGACGGCGTCATCCTGGGCGAGATAGGCGGCAACTTCGAGGTCAGCAGGCAGGAGTTAATCCAGAACGTCACCCGCTCCGCCCGCCGTGTGGTTGCCAGCTACGACCGCGATGCTGAGGCGCGAGCGCTGGGCGACACTATGCGAGAAGCGGTGGCCCACACGGCCCTGGCGGAGGCTAGCGCCCTGGGTCTCGGCGCACTCGTGGTGTTCCTTCTTGGCACCGCCGCGGCTGACGTCACGGGGATCCTGGCCGGCACTCTCATCGCCGGACTTGGGATGTTTATTATCCCTGCCCGCAAACAGTCAGTTCAGAACAAGTTCCGCAAGCGGAGCGATGAGTTGAGG
Source organism: Chloroflexota bacterium (assembly GCA_021788565.1). The sequence goes on along the minus strand of JAJYKO010000393.1, from coordinate 5,571 downwards.
ATGCAGCTCGCGGAGAGCCTCACCCAGCAGCTCAACTCGGAGCTAGCAGCCTCAGTGGAGAGGATCCAAACTGCCATTGCCCCGTACCTGCGCTTCGTGCGCTCGGAGCGTGACAAGGTTTCTGCCTTCCAGGAGAAGGTGGACCTGTTGCGTAACGAGATGGGCGCCCTGCGCGGCGAGATCGGCAGTCCGTCGTTCGAGGCATAAGTACCCCGCCTGCCACTCATCCCATTCCCCGTTGCTTGCTCTACGACAACGCGGTCAACAGTGCTACAATGGGCTCCCCGTCGGGTTCCCTCCGTTGTGTGCGCCATAATGGATCCCGTTTCGAGAATACACCCCGAGGAAGTGACATCCGTGATAGGTGAGTTGGCCGGTCTGGGCGGGTCCGCTGCCTGGGCCGTCGTGAGTACTGTCATGCGATCCATGGCGAATCGAATCAACCCTATCACGGTGAACGGACTGAACTCGACATTCGGGGCGCTCACCGTGGCGGTGCTTCTGGTGCTGCTCGGTCACGTAGGTTTGCTGCTAGCTACGCCTTTGAGAAGCGTCGCACTGATCGTCGCTTCCGGGATGATAGGCCAGGGTGTCGGCAACGCGTTGTTCGTGACGAGCATGAAGATGATCGGCGCTTCGAGAGCCATGCCGATCTCGAGCGTACAGCCGCTGATGACCACAGTTCTCGCGGCGGCCATCCTTGGAGAACGAGTCACCCTGTTGCAGGTTGCCGGTACGTTTCTGGTTCTGACCTCGATCTATCTGCTGGCCTTTCCGTACGGTCCGCTGGGCCAGATAAGTACACTTCTCAGCGGTGCCGATCGGAGGGGCCTTCTGCTGGCCGTTGCGACCGCGGCCTGCTGGGCGACCGCAACGGTCTTGCTGAGAGAGGCTATAGTGGGCGTCGACCTGCTCTCCGCCAACTTCATGCGAATGACGGTTGCCGCCACTATGCTCTTGAGCTTCCAGGCCGTTACGTCGAAGCAAAGAGCACTGCAGGGCGCAGACCGCCGCTCGTTGTTGACCCTTGCCCTGACGGGGGCCCTTGGGGCAGTCTCTTCCCTGGGGTATCTGACGGCGGTGAGCCTGGCTGGCGCTGCCAAGGCCTCAGTGCTTACCTCCACTTCCCCGATGTTCGGACTCCCTCTGTCCGTACTCGTTCTGCGCGAGAAGGTGAACCGACGTATCGCCATCGGCAGCCTTATCTGCGTTTTCGGTGTCTGGCTGGTGTTACTGGGCTAGGCGGTCAGGGCTCTGTGCTCCCCCGCAGCGCGAGTTTGGACGGAGCAGTATACTACGCGCAGTTGTCCTGAGAGGTGCGAGACATGCGAGTATTGCGCCCAGTCTCGGTTCTGGTGCCCGTCTTGCTGATAAGCCTGCTGGTCCTGGCCGGCTGCCAGTCGCCCGCGGCTTCGCCGGCCCCGACCAACGGTCCTACCCAGGCAAATACGCAGTCACAAGGAGGATCTATGCCCAAGCAGTATAATGCGCCGCCGCCCATGACCATCGATCCCGACAAGAGTTATTCGGCCACCCTTCACACCACGATGGGCGACATGGTGGTCCAGTTTTTTCCCAAAGATGCGCCTGTGACGGTCAACAACTTCGTCTTCCTCGCACGAGACGGCTTCTACGACAATGTCAAGTTCCACCGGATCATCAAGGGATTCATGGTCCAGACCGGCGATCCCACGGGCACCGGTGCGGGCGGTCCTGGCTATCGCTTCAAGGATGAGCCCGTCACCAGGGATTACGTTCGCGGGACCGTGGCGATGGCCAACGCCGGACCGAACACCAACGGCTCTCAGTTCTTCATCATGCACGCTGACTACCAGCTTCAGAAGAACTACACGATCTTTGGGCAGGTAACCGATGCCAATAGCCTGGCAACCCTGGACAAGATAGCGAACGTTCCCGTCACCGCGAACCCTCGAACTGGAGAGCAGAGCGTGCCTACCGAGGACGTACGCATAACCAGTGTGGACATCACCGAGAAGTAGATCCTTGGAGACCATGGCCGCGAAGTCGCGATTCGGCTTGCATGAGGCTTCGGCGGCTGCTATACTCTGGGCGGTCTTGGTGTCGTGAGCGAGGTGGCCCCACCCGTTCCCATCCCGAACACGGTCGTGAAACGCCTCAGCGCCAACGATACTGAGAGGGCAACCTCTCGGGAAAACAGGTCGACGCCCGGGCCATTTCCTTTTTCATCAACCGTGGGGCTCGCATTCAGCGCGGGCCTCATTTGATTCTCGGGCAGACTTGTGGCCCCTCTTTCGCCTGCTGTGGTATCGCCTCGCCCCCCTGCCCATCTCCCAGTCGATGAAACGGTACGGGTTGTGCGTTCATGTGGAGACATGGAGAAGAAAGCTAACCTCCTCCGGCCTCCTCTGGCGAGCGGCGCATGGGAGCCCGGCGAGAGCCTCTTGGCTCTCAAAGCTCACGAGAGTAGGTGATAAGGTGGCACTTTGGAGAGTGGTGGCCCACAAGGAATTCCCAATCTGGATCCTTGCCCGCAAACTCATAAAGCGCGAGTCGCTGGACGAAAACCGCGTATCGTGGTTGTTGGAAGCACCTGAGTTTGTGCGGCTCTATCCGCTGTCCCCAAGGGGAGTTCACTCCGTCGAGGCAGTTGATCGCTCCGAAGAAGAGGAATTGGCTGCCTGAATGTGACGGGGGCGATAGAAGAGGGGCACCTTGGGTGCCCCTTCCTCGCGCCCGCTGCCATTCGAATGCCGGCGGAGCTCCGGTCCAGAGGTCTTTCTCAGAAGCGGCCGGCCAACTGCTCGATCTACCCCTGCTTACCTCGGGCCCTGTACTGCGATGAGAGTCACGCCCAGTCTGCGTTCGAGGTCCTGCAGGTACTGCAACTGGTCCTGGTTCAGCTGGCTTGGCGTTACCTGCCCTTCGGAGTAGGCCAGCAACACGTTGAACCCTAGGGTAGCTTCGGCCTCCTTCAGCGCCTGTTCCTGCTCAGCTGTCAGGTGACTCAGCGTCCAGACTCCCTGTGGCATTCGTGCCCTCCTTCCTATCCGTCAAATAGTCCACCTTTAGAGTAAGCGGTGCAAGTTGTATGCCGGAATCCCGACTTCACTCGGCCGTCTTCACCCAGCTCCGCAGTACCTCCGCCACGCTCCAGGCCTGCGCGATACAGCCCCGAGGTGTGAAAGGCGCTTCGGCATCGAAGACCTCGCTGATGGACCCAATACAGGCCTCTTGCAGGTGGTTCCGAAATCCGTCCAGAAACCGTCGTGCCCCAACGCGGTCGTTCGGGTACAGCTTCAGCCACGCATCGATAAACGGCCCTATCAACCATGCCCACACGGTTCCCTGGTGGTACGCGGCATCACGCGCGCGCCGATCGCCGAAGTACTTTGCCTTGAACTTCGGGTCGTCGGGTGACAGGGAGCGAAGACCCACCGGCGTCACCAGTTTCTCCAGGGCGACCTGCATCACTGACTCCCACTTGCTCTTGTCCAGGATTGGGTGGCGCAGGGAGATAGCCAGCACCTGGTTGGGGCGGCACGACGCATCGTTGCCGTTCTCACCCTCCTCGCTGTCCACCACGTCGTACAGGTAGCCGCCCTCTGCGTACCAGAACCGCTCGTTGAACGACCTGCGCGCCCTGGAAGCGTGCTCGGACAACGGCTCTGCCGCTTCCTCACCATGCTCTTCTCTCACCCATCTCTCCAACAGCCTCAGGGCGTTATACCATAGGGCGTTGATTTCTACCGCCTTGCCTCGGCGGGGAGTGACCACCCAGTCTCCCACGTGGGCGTCCATCCAAGTGAGCGGCAGCCCGTCTACACCTTGGGCGAGCAGCCCGTCGCTCGGGTCGACCCGAATGTTGTAGCGTGTGCCCTTCAGGTGATGCTCCACGATGTCCATCAGCTTCGGCAGCAGCAGCCTGAGGGTTTCCCGATCATGGCTCGCCTCGATGTAACGATCGATGGCGTGGAAGTACCAGAGCGTGGCATCGGCAGTGTTGTAGATTCCTTCTCTTTCGCCTTCCGGGAACATGTTCGGGATCAAGCCATCTCGAACGTAGTGGGCGAAGGTGCGCAGGATATAGCCTGCCTCCACGTTTCGACCGGGGATAAGTGTCAGTCCCTCCAGGCTTATCATCGTATCCCGACCCCAGTCGGTGAACCAGTGATAGCCGGCAATGACGGTGCGCACGTCGTCCCCCGCGGCATGGGAGCGCGCTGCGTCCTGAACTCTCCCTGCCGGCGTGATTATGAACTGATCCGATGCGAGCACCAGTTCCGCGGCCATTCCGGTCTGAGCCTTGTGATGTGCCGCGATCATGAGCCGCATTCGCCGCTCCCGCTCCGCTTCCAGCGCTTCCCGAGGCGACATGGCATGGACCACGTCCCAGGACTCGGTCGATGCCACCAGCGCTGCCTGGCTCGTCTTGTCTAGATCCAGGTGGAAGTATCCAGGCTGCCGCAGGTCACCTACCGCCTCGTAGCCGCGAGCTTCCTCTGTACGGTAGCGGATATGCATGTCGTTTCCATCCAGAGTGAATGCGCTTCCCTTGCCGAGGATCAGCATCTTCAGGGGGGGATAGTCGGTGCCTTCGTCGCGCACCTCGTACTGCCCCTCTTCGGCCCTCACCACGTAGCGCCCCAACAGCGGCCTGTCGACCTCCGCTTCGTGGGACCGGAAATGTACTGAGAATGGGATCTCCAGGTGGATCTGTTGCGCTCCCGAGACAAGGCGGAAGTACACTACCACCGTGTTCTGCATGTGGGGCATGATCAGCCGCTTCTCTAGCACGATCTTCCCTATTTGATAGCGCCAGACAGGAAGGCCTGACTCCAGCCGCACCTCCATCAGGTGTCCAGCCACATGTTGATCCAGCGGAACTCCAGCCCGTTCCTCCTCCCCCAGCTGGACCAGGGTGCCATCCTCAAGCCTTATGCGCTCTGCCATATGGTTGAGCAGAACCTCACGGCCGCGAGGGGCTGGCAGGGCGGCGATGAGCAGGCCGTGATAACGGCGGGTCGTGATGCCCGGGACAGTACCGGAGGCGTATCCTCCCAGGCCATTAGTGACGAGCCACTCCTGCGTGAGTAACTCGTCTGAAGGAGACTCACCATTGCGCCTGAGTGGTAACTTGCGAATCAGATCGGTCATACCAGTTATCAGCTATCAGCCACTAGCTATCAGCCACTAGCTATCAGTCGCTAACTGACAGCCGTTGGCCTGCTTCCTCCACCACCTGTGATTGGACCGGAACTCTCTTACCATCAAACCGCAAGGCGAGTGCCCGCGCGGATTTTGAGTTCTGGGTTTTGAGTTCTGGGTTCTGGGCACAGGACTCAGTACGCAGGACTCAGTACTCAGTACTGATGACTGATAGCTGATGACTCATTGCTGATGGCTTCTCGCCTTAGTTAGGGAACAACGTAAGTCGTGCCCAGCGGCCGGCGGACGACGGCGGATGGCTTCAGCACCACCAGCGCTTCCCCCAGTATGCGCCAACACTCTTCCGTATCCACGCAGGGAGTCCCGAGCCCTCCGTAGCGGGGGTCTTCGCTGGACCAGAGCATTTCCCAGATCTTTCCCTCC
>JAJYKO010000392.1:3118-6008 GCA_021788565.1 Chloroflexota bacterium | reverse complement strand
GCTGCTGCGGGCTGCCCGAGACGCCGTTGGAAGTAGCTCGCCCGAGATCGGACTTGAGTTCGTTCTGACGCGTCAGAACGTCGGTGAGGTGAGTAACCTCATGGGCCTCGCGAGGTCGATGGAGGCTTCCTTCGTGGTGGTCTCCCACATCCTGCCTTACACGGAGGATATGGTGGACCAGACCCTTTACGGGTCCACCGCGGGGAGCGTCTATCCCCATCACCGCTCCAAATGGACCCCTGAGGTTGTGCTGCCGCGGATGGATTGGAGGCGCGAGCTCGATGCACACGTGCTTGAACTGCTGCAGCACAGCAGCCAGATGGAGTTTCCTCCGGACCGCCTCGAGGGTAGCTCCGGTTACTGCCCATTCGTGAATCAGGGCTCGCTGGCGGTCGCCTGGGACGGATCAGCGAGCCCTTGCGTCCCGCTGATGCACAGCTACTCGTGCTTCATTCTAGGGCGACCCAAGAGTATAAGAAAGTGCTCCTTCGGGAACGTGGGCAGCGAGAGCGTAAGGGATATCTGGGATCAAGCAGACTTCAGGCGGTTCCGCAAGTCGGTGGTCAAGTTCACATTCTCGCCATGTACCGACTGCGGCGGCTGCAATCTCTCCGCAAACAACGAGGAAGACTGCCTGGGCAACGGCTTCCCCACCTGCGGGGACTGCCTCTGGGCCAAAGGGGTCATTCAGTGTCCATGACGAGGCTGCTTTCGGCGGGATCAGCGCCACCAAGGGGAAGTCTTTCGCGTAACTGTAGCACGAAGGCAGCCAGCCAGGACGGGGTGGACCGTGCGCCCGTTTCCCCTATTCCGTCAACCTGCGTTTCAGGCCGCTGTAACGGAAGGCGATCTTGTTGTTCTTGAGGGCGCAGGGTCAGGAGGAGTGATCGAGAACGGCCTCACCAGATACTACTTATACCAGCCGCTCGGATTTTTCTGTCTCGTGTTACCAATGGTACGCCCAGGTGGAGTGCGGTGGCGGCAATAATGCGGTCAGGCATGTCGGGCACAGCTGCGCGCGCCACATGCCTGACCGCTTCGGCAACAGCTTGGTCAAGAGGCGCGACCGTCAAACTGCTGTCCGAATCTGTGAGCACTGAAGCCAAGCGCTGAAACGCTGGCTCAGGCAGTTTGCCTTTCTCGACCAGATAGGCCAGCTCCACGACGCATATGGACGGTACATAAACGCTGTCGCCGACACCAATCGCGTCCTCAATAGCCGCGAGGGCCACCGGCGACAGCATACTGGAGCCGAGGAGGTACCAGACCACTGCATGGGTGTCAACGACCAGAGCGCTCACGCCACATCGTGCCTAGGAAATTCTTCCCACATGCCGCGCCTTGCTTCGGTTATGTCTTCCTCGCTGATATCGACTCCGAGGTCTGCCCATAGACCCCTGAGGCTTCGATGACTTGCCTTTATGGCTTTCTTCTCGCGCAGGAAATCCACGAAGTCCAGGACTTCTTGCTGCTTGTCGGGAGGCAGGTCCCTCAGCTTCTCAAGCACCGCTTCCTCGACGCCCATCTTCCCTCCGTATTCCCCTGTCGGCAAACTCGTTCATGTATAGAATAGCGGCACCCGCCGCGGATTGCGAGTGACCGGACTTCAGCTAGCGATCCAGGCACTCCGCCAGCTGCCGCTTGAGGCCGCTGTAACGGAAGGCGATCTTGTTGTTCTTGAGGGCGATTGCCAGGGCCTTCTTCGTCCCCACCAGCACGGCCAGCTTCTTCGCCCGCGTAACGGCGGTGTAGATCAGGTTGCGCTGCAGCAGCAGGTAGTGCTGCGTGAGGCAGGGGATCACGACAGCCGGATACTCCGCGCCCTGGGCTTTGTGAACGGAGATGGCGAAGGCATGGACCAGCTCGTCCAGCTCCGAGAAGTCGTACTCCACAGTTCGGTCGTCGTCGAAGACCACCAGCAGGGTCTGATCCTCCGGATCCATGGAGACGATGCGGCCAGCGTCCCCGTTGAAGACCTCCTTCTCGTAGTTGTTCCGTATCTGCATCACCTTGTCGCCCACACGGAACAGCTTTCCACCGTACCTCTTCTCGGCCTTACGATCATCGGGCGGGTTCAGCACCTCCTGGAGCTGCTCGTTCAGGAAGGAGACCCCTGCCTTGCCCCTATACATCGGACTCAGCACCTGGATGTGGCGCAGCGGGTCGTGGCCGAACTTCTCGGGGATCCGCTTGGTCACGAGGTCCACGATGATCTCGAAGACCTTCTCCGGGTCCTCCTCCTGGAACATGAAGGTCTCGCCGCGGCCGTGATCGAACTGGGGCATCTCCCCGTGGTTGATTCTGTGGGCATTGACAACGATGCTGCTCTGCTGGGCCTGCCGGAAAATGGCGTCCAGCCGCACCACCGGCACCGTGCCGGAGTCGATGATGTCCCGCAGGACGTTGCCCGGCCCCACGGAGGGGAGTTGGTCCACATCCCCCACGAGCACCAGGTGTGCATCCGGGCTCACCGCCTTGAAGAGGGAGTTGGTGATCAGCACGTCCATCATGGAGGTCTCGTCCACGATCACCAGGTCGGCCGGGAGCGGGTTCTCCTGATTGTACTTGGCGTCGCCGCCGAACCGCAGCTCCAGCAGCCGGTGAATGGTCTTCGCGGGCCGGCCCGTCGCATCGGAGAGACGCTTGGCCGCCCTGCCGGTCGGTGCCGCCAGCACGAAGGTCTTGTTCTTCGCCTCTGCCAGCCGGAGAATGGAGCGGACGCAGGTGGTCTTGCCGGTGCCAGGGTTGCCGGTGATCACCGTGACCTTCCTGGTGAGGGCGGACACGACGGCCTCCCGCTGCCGCTCCGTCAGCTCGACACCGTCCCTTTCCTTCAGATAGCCCAGTGCTGCCTCGAAGTCCACCTCCCGGAATAGGGCAAGCCTGTCCA
>JAJYKO010000392.1:0-3108 GCA_021788565.1 Chloroflexota bacterium | reverse complement strand
GATTCGGTTGGCTATGCCCACTTCGGCGAAGTGGAGGGGTGGCATGAAGATCGCCTCGTGATCGTCCGTAACCTCACTCCAGACGTGCCGTTCGGCGATCAGCCGGTCGATGGCCGCTTCCACCCGCTCGGAAGGCGCGTCCAGCATCTCGGCAGCCTTCTCCGCAAGCTCCGGCCTGGGTAGATATGTGTGGCCATCGTCTGTAGCCTGGGAAATGACGTGGAGTACGCCGGCCATGGTTCGCTCGACGGAGTCTCGCGGGATGCCGACGCTGCGAGCGATCTTGTCGGCGGTGAGGAAGCCGATGCCGAAAACCTCGCGGGCCATCCGGTACGGCTCGTTCTTGACGACGGAAGGGGAGGAGTCGCCGTACTGCTTGTAGATGCGGACTGCCAGAGCGGAGCTGATCTGCAGCGACTGGAGGAACAGCATCACTTCCTTGATCGTCTTCTGGGCCTCCCAGGCCTGGGTTATCATGTCCGCGCGCTTGTAGCCGAGGCCGGACACCTCACACAGCTTCTTCGGTTCCCGCTCGATGACGTCCAGGGTTTCCATGCCAAAGTAGTCCACGATCCGCCCGGCCGTCACCGGGCCTATCCCCTTGATCAGCCCGGATCCGAGGTAGCGCCGAATCCCCTCGGCCGTGGCGGGGAGCACAACCTGGTAGTGCTCCACCTGGAACTGCCGGCCGAAGCGGGGGTGGTTGGTCCAGTGCCCCTGAAGGCGCAGCGACTCGCCCACGTTGAGGGAGGGGAGATTGCCGGCGACCGTGACGAGCTCACGACCCTCCGCCGGCTGAAGCCGAGCGATGGTGTAGCCGTTCTCGTCGTTGCTATAGGTTATCCGCTCGACGACGCCTTCGAGGGAAACGAGGTGCGAAGTTGTCTCCATTTGACCGCTTACCCGTGGAGATTATACCAGGGGCGGGGGAGACGGCGTGAGCGAGGGAGTGGGGGAGTGGGAGAGGGTTGGAGTGAGGGAATTCCCTCGCCCCGTCTCCCACTCGCCCCCTCTCCCAGTCAGTCCAGGGTCAGGCGCTTTCGTAGAGGCGGGTCAGGACGAACTCGCGGTGGCCAAGCGCTTCGGCCGAGGTGAGGCGCCCGTTGCAGGTTCGCATCATGACGTCCAGGAGCCGATCGCCCATCTGGTCCAGGTTGACCTCGCGCTGCAAGAGCCCCGAGGCGTCCAGGTCGATGTGCTCGCTCATGGTGCGCACGGTCCGCGGGTTCGCGCTCAGCTTGATTACCGGCAGGATCGGATTGCCGATGATGTTGCCCTGGCCGGTGGGGAAGAAGTGCACCACGAAACCAGCGGCGGCGACCAACGTCACCATCTCGGCAGCGGCAGAGCTGGAGTCCATGAACCACAGCCCCTTACCGGTGGGGGACTCGGCCTTGTCCAGCACCCCTATGACCTTGCACTTCTTGCCGATCTTCTGGATGTTGCCCAGGGCCTTCTCCTCGATGGTGGTCAGGCCGCCCGCGATGTTGCCCTTGGTCGGCTGGGAGTCCAGCAGGTCGTCGGTCTTGTGGGCCAGGATCAAGTCGTTGTACCTGTTCCACATCTTCATGAACTGCTCGCCGATCTCTGGAGTGGCGCAGCGATCCCGCACGATCAGCTCGCCGCCGGTGATCTCCGTGGTCTCGCCGAACACCAGCGTCGCGCCCATCTCCTCCAGTTTGTCGAAGGCGTTGCCCACCGTTGGGTTGGAGCCGCTGCCCGAGGTCGTGTCGGACTCACCGCACTTGCACGACACCCACAGCTCATCCACCGAGCACTCCGTCTTCTGCAGCTCGCTGGCGTACTGAACGAACTCCTTGGCCTTGCGGGATGCCTTGGCTATCGTGCTCAGGTCGCCGTTCAGCTCTATGCCGAAGCCCGCCACCGGTTTGCCGGTCTTGGCGATGCCGTCCACAACGCGCTGCGTCCAGACTTCCTCGATCCCGATCACCACCACCGCTGCCACGTTGGGGTTCGATCCCGCCCCGATGAGGGTGCGGAAGTGCAGGTCGAGGTCGGCCCCAAACTGGAGGCGGCCGTATGGGTGGGGGATAGCCATCGTGCCCTTGACGTTGTTGGCGACTGCTTCACACGCGGCATTCGACAGATCGTCCAGCGGCAGGATGATCACGTGGTTACGGATGCCGACGCGGCCGTTGTCACGTCTGTAACCGAGAAACTTCTTGTCCATCTCCGTTACCACCTCTTCGTCTTGATGTTATGGACGTGGGCGTGCTCGCCAGCCTTGATCGGGGCCACCGCCCGACCGATATCGTGGCCGTACTTGATAACGGTGGCGCCGTTGGGGATATCCACCAGGGCGAGCTTGTGGCCGATCGGGATATCGGCCAGCGCCTTTGCGGTGACCATCTTATCCTGATCCATCACCCAGCCTGTCAGTTGTTGGCCGGCAGTGACCCCTTCGACCACCACGACCCCCACGGAATCGTTCTCATCGTGAACGACAAACTGAATCACCTCGTTTCCTCCTTTTCCCATTTGGATTATCGAGAGCATCGGCTTGATTTCCGAATGCCACCTCATTATTGTCCCGGGCCGTACTCGATCGCAACAGTTGAGCCACTCTCGGCCGCGGCCAAGATGGCATCGCAGATCACCGCCGCCCGGTAGCCGTCTTCGAAGGTGGCCCCGTAGGGCGCGACCTCTCCATTACCGGCTATGGCATCAAACAGGTGGGCCATCTCGTGGACGAAGCTATGATCCCAACCCAGGGGGTGTCTCGGCCACCACCGGGCCGCGAAGGGGTGATTGGCACTATTCACCTGGATGGTGCGGAAGCCAGCCAGCCCAGGCTTCTCGTCCTCTCTGAGATAGAGCTGAAGCTCGTTCAGTCTCTCCAGGTTGAACTGGATGCTGCCCTCCGATCCGTTGATCTCGAACTCCATCCGGTTCTGGCTCCCGGCGCACATCTTGGAGCCCTCCAGCGTCCCGGTGGCACCATCGGCGAAGAGCAGAATCGCCTGGAAGGCGTCGTCGGTGGTTACAGGACCCGAGCGCGTGGGATCCCCGGCCAGTGGCCGCTCAGTGATGAAGGTGGTGGTAGTGGCTCCGCTGATGGCAACGGGCTCTCCCACCAGGAACCGAATC
>JAJYKO010000391.1 GCA_021788565.1 Chloroflexota bacterium | reverse complement strand
GATGCGGTGGCGATAAAGAGAGGGTACCACTACAACGTGGCGAGTCCTGGCACGCGGTTGGGTTTCGTGTGGATGATGGCAGCCATTCGGGAGGGAGAGGACCGGATGTTCAGCACGGTCACCGTCCAGCCTGAGTTCGCGGGCGACAGGTTCAAGCTGTTCTAGAAGCGTTGCATCGTTCTGGCCAAACGGCGGCTCTCAGTTGGTCAACAGGATCAGGAATGTGCGGACTCATCGCCTTGAACAGATAAGGAGAGGTTAAGATGTCGAAGCGGAAACTCCTGTCCAGGCGCGAATTCCTCGGGTTCTCGGCACTGGCCACTGGCGCGGCGGTGCTGGCAGCTTGCACCCCAGCCCCGCCTCCATCCCCGACTAGCGCTCCGGCGAAGGCGGCAGCCCCGACGACTGGCGCCGGCGCGGCTCCTGCGCCCACAGCGGCGAGCGGCGCCGCTCCTGCCGCGGAGCCGAAGATCGGGTCCCAGTTGGTGGGCAAGCTTCAGGGGCCGACATTCGTCCGCGACGCCAGTCAGTTCCCCAAGGCATTCAAGGAAGCCCCTACGCTCGCGGACATGGTCAAGGCTGGCAAACTGCCTCCCGTTGAGCAGCGCTTGCCCCAGACTCAAGATCTCCTGGTCCTCAAGCCGCTGAACGAGGCCGGTAAGTACGGAGGAACATGGCACCGGGCTTTCACGGGGCCAGGTGACGGCGAAAACGGCAACAGAATGGTTTCCACGGACAAGATCCTCTTCTGGGACTACACGGGAACCAAGCGCGCCCCCAGCGTGGCCAAGGACTGGAAGGTCAGCGACGACGGGTTGACGACCACGATCTATCTTCGCAAGGGCATGAAATGGTCGGATGGCCAGCCGTTCACTGCCGACGACTTCATGTTCTGGTACAACGACATCTATCAGAATAAGGACCTGGTCCCGACTCCGACCCCCGAGATGGCGGTCAACGGCAAGCAGGGGACGATGGAGAAGGTGGACGACACCACGATAGTCTTCAAGTTCCCTGAGGCGAACTATCTGTTCGAGGACATTCTCGCCGGGAGCACGCTCATCGGCGGCGGCCAGGCAGCCAGACAGTCGAACCCGGCGTACTTCTTCGGCGCCTATGCACCTGCCCACTACCTCAAGCAGTTCCTGCCGAAGTACACCCCCGTCGACCAACTCACGCAGAAGGCGAAGGCCGCGGGCTTTGACAGCTGGAAGAGCTACCTGCAGTCCAAGATCGACTGGCAGCAGAACCCCGAGCTGCCGGTAGTAGGACCCTGGAAGACCGTCAGCCCAATCAACACCCCCACCTGGGGTCTGGAGCGCAACCCCTTCTACTGGGCCGTCGACACCGACGGCAATCAGCTGCCGTACATAGACAAGATCGAGATGACGCTGGCCCAGGATCTGGAGGTGCTCAACCTGCGTGCCGTCGCCGGACAGTACGACGAGCAAGAGCGCCACACGGGGATGGTGAAGCTGCCTGTCTTCCTCCAGAATCAGGAGAAGAGCAACTACAAGGTCCACCTCGACCCGGCTCTGAACGGTGCCGACTGCGCCCTCCACGTCGTCCAGGGGTTCACGGGAGATGCCGAGATTTCTCAGTGGCTGATGAACAAGGACTTCCGCCACGCCCTCTCTCTGGGCATCGACAGAGACCAGCTCAACGAGACCTTCTGGCTGGGCACTGGAACGCCCGGCTCCGTCGCTCCTGCCGAGGAGTCGCTGTACAGCCCGGGCCCCGAGTACCGCAAGCTGTGGTGCACCTACGACGTCAAGCAGGCCAACGACCTTTTGGACAAGTTGGGTTTGACTCAGAAGGATTCCAGCGGCATGCGGATGCGTAAGGATGGGAAGAGCCTGCTGCGCATCGAGATGGCCACGGTCGGCGGGCAGTTCATACCCTTCACGCAGATCGCCGAAATGATCAAGGAACAGTGGAAGAAGATCGGCGTCACGGCCGACGTGAAGGAGATGGAGCGGAACCTGGCCTTCACCAAGAGCCAGAACGACGAGCTGCAGATTATGCTCTGGGCGAACGACGGCTCCGAGATGCTCTACCTCTTCCCGAGGCACGCCATTCCCGTCGATCCGGTCGAGGCCCATATGGGGGCGGCCTGGGCCAAGTGGTACGCGTCCAACGGTCAACAGGGCACGAAACCGTCAGATCCGGAGATGTTGAAGGCTATGGACCTGTTCCGTGCTGCGACGGGGCAGAAGGACGACCAACGCACCCAGACGGCCAAGGAGATCTGGAAGATCATCGTCGAGCAGGAGTGGAGCATAGGTACGGTCGGCCAGTCGCCGGCTTTCATGGGCGTTCGCATCGTCAGCAACAAGATGGGCAACATACCAGACAGGCAGATCAACGCCCAGCACTGCCGAACGCCGGGTAGTTCTCAACCGTCTACGTTCTACTTCAAGCAATAGCAGGTCGCGAGTCCCGATGCGCGGGGACCACACTGGCGGTCCCCGCGCCGGTCCGCCTGGCACCGGATCTTGCGAAGCATACCGGGAGGTGAGCCTCCAGTGTTGGGTTACATCTTGCGGCGGTTCCTTCTGGGCATATTGACAGTATGGGCCATCACAATCATCTCGTTCATCATCATTCACCTGACGCCTGGTGACTTCGTTTCGGCATATATCGCGCAGGCATCGGCGTCCGGCAGCCTGGTGTCGGCCGAAGAGGCCCAGGCGTTACGAGCGCAGTATGGGCTGGACCAGCCGATTTACATCCAGTACATCCGCTGGATGGGACTGATTTCCCACGGCAACTTCGGCATGGCCCTTCAGTGGGGACGTCCCGTGCTCGACGTTATCGGCGATCGCCTCTGGCTCACCATCGTGATTTCGGTGGCGGCAACCCTCTTCACCTGGGCGGTGGCCATTCCCATAGGTATCTACTCAGCCGTTCGGCAGTACTCCATCGGCGACTATATATTTACCTTCGTCGGGTTCTTTGGATTGGCGGTGCCCGCTTTCATGCTGGCGTTGGTGGTAATGTACCTCGGATTCGTATACTTCCACGCCGATGTGGGTGGCCTGTTCTCGAGTGATTACGACCAGGCAGCCTGGAGCATTGGAAAGGTCTGGGACCTGATCAAGCATCTGCCAGTTCCGGCGATCGTACTCGGTCTGGGCAGCACGGCGCAGATGATTCGAATTCTCCGCGCAAACCTGCTGGACGAACTGCGCAAGCCCTATGTGGTCACAGCCAGGGCGAAGGGACTCGGCGAGACCCGCGCCATACTTAAATACCCTGTTCGCGTTGCCCTGAACCCTTTCGTGAGCACGATTGGCTATCTGTTCCCGTACGTGGTGTCCGGGACAATAATCGTGTCGTTGGTGCTCAATCTACCGACCGTTGGGCCGCTCCTGCTCCAGGCACTCGTGTCCTCGGACATGTATCTGGCGGGGACCATCATCTTGATGCTCGGCGTGATGACCGTTATAGGGACATTCGTCTCCGATCTCCTTCTGATGTGGATAGACCCGCGAATTCGGCTGGGGGACCGATAATGGCCGAGTCCATCGTTCTTGACGAAGAGGTGATAGGATCCAAGGCCGAGGAACGGGTGGCGGTTGCTACCCAGTGGCAGCTGATGTGGTGGCGTTTCCGCAAGCATCGGCTGGCAATGGCCGGCACCGTTCTGATCCTTCTGTTCTACCTGGCCGTTCTCTGCGCGGACTTCCTGGCGTATGCGGACCCGGATGCCTCTGAGGCGCAGCGCTCCCTTTTGCCGCCGCAGCCCATCCACCTTTTCGACAACGGAAGTTTCAGCCCCTTCGTCTATGCGCTCACCGGAAAGCGCGATCCCATGACCTTCCAGCGGGTCTACACGGTGGATGAGACCAGGAAGATCCCTGTCAACTTCTTCGCGCCCGGCTTCAAGTACAACCTCTTTGGCTTTATACCGACCAATATTCACCTGTTTGGAGTGACCGGTGCCAGTCCGCAAGATACGCTGTTTCTGACTGGAACGGATCTGCAGGGTCGCGACATGTGGTCTCGCCTGATGTACGGCACGAGAACCTCGCTGACTATCGGGCTCGTCAGCGTCGCGCTGAGCCTCATCCTGGGCATCCTGCTGGGCGGCCTCTCCGGCTTCTATGGAGGAGTACTAGACACAGTCATCCAGCGGGTGATCGAGATACTGAGATCGATACCGACGATTCCGCTCTGGATGGGGCTGGCGGCCGCGCTCCCCAACGAGTGGAGCATTACCCAGGTGTACTTCGCGATCACGATAATTATCTCTCTCATAGGCTGGACCGAACTCGCTCGAGTGGTACGTGGCCGCTTCCTCTCCCTGAGAGAGGAGGACTTCGTGATGGCCGCCGAGCTGGCCGGCTGCAGCCGCCCGCGGATCATCTTCCGGCACATGGTGCCGTCGTTCCTCAGCCACATCATCGCCGCCACCACTCTGGCGCTTCCGACCATGATCATCAGTGAGACGTCGCTTAGCTTCCTCGGCCTGGGGCTTCGACCTCCCGCGATCAGCTGGGGAGTTCTGCTTCAGCAGGCTCAGAACGTACAGTCTCTGGCCATCTCGCCGTGGCTCATGGTACCGGTGATTCCCGTCGTTTTCTCGATCCTATCCTTCAACTTCATGGGCGACGGTCTGCGAGATGCGGCCGATCCCTATGGGTTATAGGAGCCCGTGTATGAAGAATGGCGTGAAACCCCTGTTGTCGGTGGAGGATCTGAAGACCTATTTTTACGCCGACGAAGGTATCACGAAAGCCGTCGACGGGGCGAGCTTCGAGGTCTTCCAGGGCAAGACGCTGGGTGTTGTGGGCGAGAGCGGTTGTGGCAAGAGCGTCACTGCCCGGTCGATACTGCGAATCGTGGAGCGGCCCGGCAAGATAGTGGATGGAAAGATTCTACTGCGACAGGGATCGGGGGACGGGGGGCAGGGCGCGGGGAAGACCCGTGGGGTCGCCCGCACGGAGACCGAGACCGATCTGGCCACGCTGAACTCCGACGGCAAGGAGATGCGGTCGATTCGAGGGAAGGAGATCGGGCTGGTCTTTCAGGAGCCGATGACCTCCTTCAGCCCGGTTCATACTGTGGGCAGCCAGATCATCGAAGCCATCCTCCTGCACCAGAAGCTAGGGAAGCGACAGGCCAGGGAGAAGGCCATCGAACAGCTCAAGCTGGTAGGCATCCCGAAGCCGGAGCGGCGAGTCGACGAATACGCCTTCGAATTGAGCGGAGGGCTTCGTCAGCGCGCGATGATAGCAATGGCCCTCTCGTGCGATCCCAACCTGCTGATCGCGGACGAGCCGACGACGGCTCTAGACGTCACCACCCAGGCTCAGATCCTGGACCTTCTTCGGAGACTTCAGGAGCGGCGCGGCATGGCGATCATGTTGATCACCCATAACCTGGGCGTCGTGGCCGAGATGTCGGACAGCGTAGTCGTGATGTATCTGGGGAGGGTAGTGGAGGAGGGTCCCGTGGATGAGATCTTCCACTCGCCCGCACACCCATATACCAGGGCCTTGCTGCGATCCATACCCAGCATCAGCTCTGCCTCCCGAACGAAGCTGCCCACCATCGCGGGCTCGATCCCTCATCCCTTCAACCGGCCACCGGGCTGCCCGTTCCATCCTCGGTGCCCCAGCTACATGCGTGGAAGGTGCGATCAGCGGGAACCAGGAATGGTGAGCGTGAGCGACCAGCAGCGCGTGAGCTGCTTTCTCTATGAGGGGGCATAGGGGATGACACAGGTAGCAGAACGGGTCTCACAGAAGAACGGGCAGGTGTTGCTTGACGTCAAGGGACTTCGCAAGTTCTTCCCGATCAGGAGGGGCTTCTTGCGAAAGGTCGTCGGTCACGTGCGCGCGGTGGACGATGTCAGCTTCTTCATCAGGAAGGGCGAGACCCTATCGCTCGTGGGTGAGAGCGGCTGCGGCAAGACGACCACGTCGCGCTGTATCCTGCGCGCTATAGATCCCACCGGAGGCCAGATTCTGTTCCAGTCCGGTGACGGCACCGCGGTGGACGTGGCGGCCCTGCCGAAAGGA
>JAJYKO010000390.1 GCA_021788565.1 Chloroflexota bacterium | reverse complement strand
GCCTCCAGCCATACCGCCAGCAACGCCCCTGCGCCATTGAGGAGCGGGGCCATACTGGGGCGGGACATCCCCAGCGCGCGGGCGGTATGGGGGAAGAGATCGGCGAATTGCGCATCCGAGACTTCTCCATCGGCCGCCATATCGCCGAGCAGTCGCACGGCATCCGTGGCAAGTTGTATAGCGCCCTTGTCCCTATCCTGTTGAATAATCGCTACCCTTCTCGCAATCTCCTCAACGTCCATCCCTTGGCAGCTTCACCCCCTTGCGGTAGTATCAGATGTCGTCTTCAGCAACTACGATAGCAGCTTCACATGTCGTAAAGTCAAGGATGGAGGAGCCGAACATCGTGTCGACGCCCGGACCTACCGTCAAACCCGACGTGATTCGCCGCGGCAAACTCCTCCCTCCCTACGCCGTCATCCTCCACAACGACGACGTCAACGAAATGGGCTATGTCATCTCCGCGCTGCTGCAGTCCGTGCCGGACCTCTCCGCTAAACAGGCGGTCGAGATCATGATGGAGGCCCACCTCCACGGTCAGGCCACGGTGATCATCTGTCCCCTTGAGCTGGCAGAGCTGTACCGCGACCGTCTGGAAGGCTTTGGCCTCACCGCCACCATCGAAAAGGCGTAAGCGGCAGCCGGCAGTCTCTGATCCCTTTGAGTCTCCTGATACGGAAGGTAGTAGGCATGTCATGCTGAGCGCAGCGAAGCATTTCTCCTCCGCCACGCGGAGATCCTTCGCTAACGCTGTTCAGACACTTCACAAGTTTCTGTGCTTCGCACAGGGTTCCCGGAACCCTGGGGTACTCAGGATGACATGGGGGCGACCTCTGCATTGCACGTCACGGCTTCGGAGGGGGAACACGAAAAGACCTGGCCAGGTAGCCGGGGAGCGAGGATAATCCTTGACCACCGGCCTATAATACCCTTATCAACAGTGTCGTCAATTCCTGTTCACGAGCTCAATGGCGAGGTGAACATGAAGGCCAGCCGAGTTTAGCCAACTCTACCCCGGCTGGCCTTTGCGTTTGCATTGGTGGGGACCACCCGTGATGGGGTAATACTGCTCTGGGTTGGCAAGAGCCGCCGGCACGGGGGCTGCCAGTTGCTCCTGGGGCTGCATTTCCGATGGGAGGGGTGGAGGAGGAGGTCTATGAGTCGCTGGCTCTCCTGGTGTTGCTCGCCATCCTCTCCTTCACCCTGGTGGCATCGTTGCGCTGGTATCCCCACTACCCTCTGGTGGCTGTGAAGTTCGACACCAAGGCCCAACTCAGGGCGACCGAGCTGCTGCGCGAGGTGCTCTCCGCGGCCGAGTACGAACATCTGGAGCGGTTTGGGTGCCTGACGGTTCCGAGCCAGGGCGTGCCGGAACGAACGTACCGCATCCCCTCGAGCCCTGGAATGGTGGCGGTATACCAGTCGGGCATACTGGTGGAGAAGCTGTGCCTGCGGCCAGTCGAACACTTACCGGCGGCAGACGTTGTGCTGATGCTCAAGCTGATGATCGAGGCGAACGAGCAGGCGTATCTGCGGACAGCAAACGTTCAAGTCACCGAAGATCCGGTGGTATGGCCGGAGTGGCGCAGATAAGCAAGGACCTAGAGAAATCAGGAGGTACTATGATGCCAGACAGTCCAATAGTCGCGACGTGGAAGCTACTCTCGTTCACGATGACCACTGACGATGGCCAGATCACCCACCCCTACGGCGAGAACCCATCCGGATACTACTTCTTCGCCCCCGACGGCCACTGCGTCGCGATCCTCGGCAGGCCCGACCGGCCGAAACTGGGCACACCCGATCTCGCCGCGGGCACCGCGGAGCAGAAGGCTGCTGCGGCGCAGGACTTCACCGCCTATGCCGGCAGATACGAGTACCTCGGGGAGAAGCTGGTGATCCACGTCGAGGTAAGCCTCTTTCCGGACTGGATCGGGGGCGACCAGGAGCGCGAGGCCGACCTGAAAGGAAACAGGATTACCCTCAGCGCTCGCTCGTCGCGGAACGGAGTTCCGGGGAGGGTCCTGTTGGTGTGGGAGCGGGTCGAAACCTCCTGAAGGCGTGTCGTCGTGAGTTTGATCGAAACCGCTCCTGGCAAAAAGATTTGGAGATAGGAGAAACAACCCATGAAGGAGGTCCTCGCGCGCCGTATCGAGGAGTTGGCTGCGATCGACGGGGTGGCCGGGTCTGAGCAGCATGTCGTAGCCTACATGGCCGAATCCTTTCAGGCGTTGGGATTGCCGACCGAGGTCGACCGCTTCGGGAACCTGGTTGCGACCCGTAGGGGCTCACGAGGCTCGCCGTCGGTAATGATCGCCGCCCACGCCGACGAGATCGGCGCGATGGTGCGAAGCATCGACGAGCGGGGCTTCATATGGTTCGAGAAGATAGGTGGAACCCAGGATATCCTGCTTCCAGGCCGCATGGTGCGCGTCAACGGGGTGTTTGGGGTAGTGGGCACCAAGGCCGGGCACCTGATGAAGGGCGAGGCGTCGGAG
Source organism: Chloroflexota bacterium (assembly GCA_021788565.1). The sequence continues at coordinate 3,528 of JAJYKO010000390.1, read as the reverse complement.
GCAGTCCAGGCCTCGAAGCTGTACGTCGACGTGGGGACCTCGAGCCGGGCCGAGACGGAAGGGCTGGGGATCCGGATCGGCGACCCCATCGCCTTCGTGGGGGAGGTCCACAGGTTCGCCAACCCGGATCTCCTGTGCGGCAAGGCGCTGGACAACAGAGTGAGCTGTGCCATGCTGCTCCAACTCTTCGAGGAACTCCAGACAATGGACCTCCCGGGCACCCTGTACGGCGTGGTGAACGTTCAGGAGGAGATCGGCTGGCAGGGGATCCGGCTCGTAGGGGCCAAGCTTCGTCCTGACACGGCCATCGTGGTGGACACGGTCCCCTCTGGCGACACGCCGGACACTGACTTCCACCGGGAGCTCGCCATCCGGATGGGTGATGGGCCGGTCATCCCGGTGATGAGCGGGGACAACCGTTGGAACTACATTTTGCCGCTGGCGATGAAGGAACTGATGATTCGGTCGGCCGAGGAGGAGGGGATCCCCTACCAACTCGCCCTCTTCCCCAGGTCCGGCAGCGATGCCATCACCCTTCACATGGTTGGAGAAGGGATCCCTACCGCGGTCGTCAACATCCCTCGTCGCAACGCGCACTCCCCCGTCGAGGTGATCGACCTCAACGATGTGGTAAACGCCGAGAGGCTACTCAAGCGGGTTGCGGTGGCGCTGGCGACGGGCCCCCATCCTTGACCCTCCTCTACTCAGGCGGTATATTCTCCGGGCTCGTTACATCCGGCCCGAACCGTGCGACGGTCGTCGTGTCGGGTCGACCTAGCACATGGTGAGCAATGAGAGTACTCGTATCTGACCCCGTGGCCGAAGACGGCATAGCATACCTGCGGCAGCATGCCGAGGTGGACGTTAGGACCGGACTGAAGCCTGAGGAGCTGATCCAGATCATCCCCGGGTACGACGCCCTGGTCGTTCGGAGCGAGACGAAGGTGACGGCCAAGGTGGTCGAGGCCGGCGCGCGACTCCAGGTGATCGGACGGGCAGGCGTCGGTATCGACAACATCGACGTGCCAGCGGCGACCCGCAAGGGAGTCGTGGTGGTCAACGCCCCCACCGGCAACAACATCGCCGCCGCCGAGCACACCCTCGGGATGATGCTCGCCCTTGCACGCAACATCCCGCAGGCTTACTCCTCCGTGAAGGGCGGCGCATGGCAGCGCTCCCGCTTCATGGGAGTAGAGCTGCGAGGCAAGGTGCTGGGGGTAGTAGGTCTCGGCAAGATCGGCACGGAGGTCGCTCGGCGGGCTCAGGCGCTGGAGATGCGGGTGCTGGCATATGACCCTTACCTGTCGGCGGAGCACGCACGACGGCTGGGGATCGAGGCCGTCAGTCTGGACGAACTGCTGCCGAGGGCCGACTTCATCACCTTCCACGTGCCCCTCACGCCGCAAACTCGAGGCTTGATCGGACTGGAACAGCTCCGAAAGATGAAGCCATCCGCGCGGCTGGTCAACTGTGCCAGGGGCGGAATCATCGACGAGACCGCCCTGGCCGAGGCGCTGGAGCAGGGGCTGGTGGCTGGTGCCGCGCTGGACGTGTTCGCGCAGGAGCCGCTGTCTCCGGACCATCCGTTGCTCCGGAGCGAGAAGGTGGTCGTCACACCACACCTGGGCGGGTCCACAGTTGAGGCGCAGGTCGGGGTGGCCCTGGACGTGGCCGAACAGATCGTAGCGGTGTTGAACGGTCAATCCGCTCGGTACGCAGTTAATGCGCCGGTCATTATGCCAGAGACGGCTTCGATCCTCCTACCCTACATGGAACTGGTCGGCAAACTGGGAAGCATCGCGACCCAGCTCTCCGAGGGCCAGCTCCGCAGCATCGAAGTTACCTACGCGGGCGAGATTTCGGGCGTCGATACCTCTCCGCTCAAGGCGATGGCCATCAAGGGCCTTCTGCAGCCTGTGTTGGACGAGCCGTTGAATCTCGTGAATGCGCCGGTCATCGCGAAGGGCCGTGGACTGAACGTCGTGGAACGGAAGACGGGCGAGGTAGCCAACTACAGCAACCTCATAACCATCCAGCTGGACACGGAGCATTCCTCCCACGTGGTGGCGGGCACTCTCTTCTTTGGCGAGCCTCACCTCGTGCGGGTGGACAAGTACTGGCTGGACGTAGCCCTCACCGGGGGCCACATGCTGTTCAGCTATCACAGGGATCGGCCGGGCATGATCGGTCACGTGGGAACGGTGCTGGGGGCGGCGGACGTGAATATCTCCTTCATGGCCGTAGGCCGGCTGGCGCCGCGAGGCGAGGCATTGATGGCCATCGGGGTGGACGAGCACGTGGGTGCCGACGCAGTCGAGAAACTGCTGGCCGTCCCGGACATCTACGCGATCCGGACGGTGAGTATATAGCTAATAGCTGTTGGCAATTAGCTATTAGCTTATGTGGTGCAGCATCAAGCCGCTTCTGCATGGAGAGCGCCGAATTAGCGCGACACGCTTCCTCCATACCAATCAACCTGACCGATAACCAATAGCTGACCGCTAATGGCTATTAGCTAATAGCTACATGGAGTGACTCATGTCCACGTTGCGGGATCTGTGGGACCGGTTCGACCAGCTCAGCGACATGAAGAAGGTTGCATCTGGCTCCTTCGCGGTGCTATTCCTTTTCTCCACCTGGCTGTACACCCTGGGTTTTCTCGGCATGGCCACCATGGGCAAACAGGCCTCAGCAGCGCCATCCACGGCGGAACCGACGGCCACTATCACGCTTACCAGCACCGCCACGCCGACAGAAGAGGCCACCGCCACTGCCGTTCCCACCGAATACGTACCGATCGCGGTGCCCACCGAGCCCCCTGTGATAGCCCCGCGCCCGACGTATAGGCCTGAGCCGATCAGGCCAAGGCCATCACCCACGCGCGTGTATAGAGCGCCAACACCCACACGTGTCTACAGGGAGCCCACCTCGACACCCGTGCGCATTCCGACCGCCACGCCCACACTGAGGAGGAGCTATCCCGTTGCCGGCACCCCGGTGGCGCCGGAACTCACGCCTACTTCTGGATCCATTGGGGTCGAGCCGACGCCCACCATACCGTTATTGATCACGCCGGGCCTGCCTCCAACGGCGACGCCGGGCTTCCCGGCGTTCGAGACGTGGACCCCGACACCGGCTGTCCAGGCGCCAGGGACCCCAACGCCGACCCTCAGTCCCGTCTCGCCATCTCCGACTACCGGGACGCACTGAGAAGGTCCTCATTTTCGCCCCCGATCCGATAGCTTCGGCCCTGGCTGGAAGCCAGGGCCTCGCGTTGACGCGCCTCCACGGCCGGCATAGAATTCCGATAATCTTCCCAGTTGGGTCCCCTCATTTCTACAAGGAGGTGGAGAATGGACTTCGAGCTTTCCGAAGAACAGAAGATGGTCCAGCAGATGGTTCGCGACTTCGCCCAGAAGGAGATCGTCCCCTACATCAAGGAGTGGGACGCACGCGGCGCCATGGACCGCTCGGTCATCAAGAAAATGGGCGAGTTGGGCATCCTGGGCGGACCGATCCCGGAGCAGT
>JAJYKO010000389.1 GCA_021788565.1 Chloroflexota bacterium | reverse complement strand
TGGCCTCTCCGGCCACCCCGATCTGCTCCTCGATCGAGGCCATCAGCCGCTCGTCTGGCTCTACTTCGTCCCCAGTTATGGGGTCGCGCACCTTCGTCTTGTTGGAAAATGCGTCAACGTTGCGTAGATAGTTGTCCAGCAGGGTCTTCGTGGACTCTTCATACGCGTAAACGAAGGCACGCTGGACCTGCTTCTTGACCCACTCGTCGTACTCCTTGCGCACCTCGTCGAGCAGCGCCAGCAGCCGCTCCACCTCCTTGGGGTTTCCCGCGTACTGGGCCTTTATCCCGTCGCGGAGCGAGCGCATCGCGTCCAGGGGGTTGATGCACTGCTTGCCGCCTACCAGGGCGCTCGAGAGGCGGTTGATGACAAAGCGCGGGGAGAAGCCGTCCATCCCCTCTTTGTTACCATCTCCCTCCTCGATGATCTCTCGCAGGTGCTTCTGCTCCCACTCGCCCACCCGCTGCTCGCCATCGTACAGCTTCAGCTTCGCCATTATCCCCAGATTGGGCCGAGCCGAAGGCTTGAGGCGGGATATCACGGCCAGCATGCTGGCAACCCGCAGCGTCCTCGGGGCGATGTGTACGGTGCGAAGCTGCCCAGCTTCATCGCTGGCCCCATCCTCCATCGAGAGGCTGGCCTGGTCTATCAGCTTTCGATAGATTCGGACCTCTTCCGACACGCTCAGGTTGTAAGGGACCTTCACCACGAAGATCCTGTCCACCATCGCCTCGTTGGCGGGGTCCGCGAAGTAGCGATTGAACTCGTACTCGTTGGTATGCGACACCACCGCGAGGTCCACGTAGATCAGCGCGAACTGTGGGACCTTGATCCGCTGCTCCCCGGCGACGGTATTCAGCTCGTAGAGGAACCGTGGCTCCAGTTTCAGCATCTCGATGAACTCGACAAGCCCTCGGCTGGCGACGTTCAGCTCCCCGTCGAAGCGGTAGACTCGCGGGTCGGACTCCCCCCCGAAGCGCTGATCCACCAGCAGGCTCAGGTTGACGTGTCCTGTGAGCTCTGCCACGTCCTGGGACTTGGGATCGGCCGGCTTGAATGTGCCGATGCCGATCCGGTTCTTCTCCGAGAAGAGGTGGCGCCGCACCCCGACCTCGCTGATCCGGCCCTTCCACTCGTGCTCCAGCCGCCACTGGCAGAAGGGGCAGAGATCCCCCTCGATGCCGACGCCCAGTCGCTGCTTGAACTGCTCTCGTTGCTCTTCCGGGACGAGGTGCAGCGGCTCCTCGAACATCGGGCAGCCCTCGATAGCGTAGAAGGCCCCAGCCTCCGAACGGCTGTGACGCTCCAGGCCGCGCTTGAGCAACGTGACGATGGTCGACTTTCCGCCCCCCACGGGACCGACCAGCATGAGGATCCGCTTGCGGATATCGAGCCGCTTGGCTGCGGGGGAGAAGTACTCCTCGACGAGCCGCTGGAATACCTTCTCCAGGCCGAACAGCTCCGTCTCGAAGAAGGCATAGCGGTTGGGCTGCCCTTCCGAGCCCGCGGTCACGCCCGCCATTCGAACCATATTGTAGATCCGAGCGTGGGCGAGGTCGGCGACGCTGGGCCTCCTGGCCACGAGATCCAGATACTCGGAAAACGGCATAGCCTCCTCGACGAGCTCGAGTTCATGTATCGTCTGTGCCTCTGCCTGCTTCAACAGATCGTGCGTATCCATATTGTGCCTCCGTGCCAACCAGGCCGCCGCGCGCAATCCGCTTCATCTCGCCATGAGCAAGTGGCCCCAAAAACACACGGGCCACCTGCGACACCTGTTTCCAGGCTTCGAGGCGACCCGTACCGAGATTGCCAGCGGTAGCGCCCGAACCGAGCGATTCTTCTAGGAAATTCCGGAACTGCTGCTGACGCCCGTGTGACCCGCGGAAAACGGGGATGTTTCGATCACGCTTTACCGCCCACGGCCGGCGCGGAAATTACGCCGGTCATCGAGTCGGAGTGGGCGGGCCATCCCCTGGCATGGGTCACCTCTTGCGCGGTCAGCGGACCGCATAAGGTAGCTCCTCTGCCATGCTTGTGCACACGGCACGGTATAGCACAGATGCGCTGCGTATACAACACGCAACAGTATAATAAAATGGTTAAATTTCCGCGGGGGCTGCCGCGGCTTCGACACGGTGTGTCTTCGTATGTATCGGGGGCACACCGCGCTAAGCACTACGTCTTGGTGATCCTAACTCGAATAGCTTTGGTCCCCCCAATTCCCCCAAACGCTGCCCGGCCGAGTAGCCGCGGCGGATTCGAGTGTCCCGTTGAACCGCTAGGGCCTCAGAGCCACTCGGATGCAGTCGGGGTCGTGGCTCATGAACAGCTTCATTCCCATTTCTGCTTCCTCGAGTGGAAACACGTGAGTCGCTATCTTCTCTACAGGGTACTTGCGAGAGTTGATAATCCTCACAGCATCGGCAACCTCCGCCGTTTGGCCCAGCGCTCCTCGTATGGTCAGTTCCTTCAGGATGACCTTCTCCATGAGAAGCGGGACTTCCTGGCCAGCGTGAGGGAGCCCAGGCAAAGACACACGACCCAGGGGCTTTGCAAGGTCGAGGGCTAGGTTCATGCCGGCAGGTGTCCCCGTGCACTCAACGACGACTGAGGCCATCTTGCCGCCAGTGATATCCTTGACTGCCGATACCACAGGCTGTTCGTCGGCGACGAGTGCGTAGTGCGCACCAAACTGCTTGGCTAGTTCCAGCCGTTTCTCGTCCTTGGCGAGCCCAACGACAATTATCGGTGCAGCTCCTGACTCGACGGCACTTATGACGCTCGCCAGCCCTTGCGCCCCGGGACCAATTATTACCACACTCTCGAGGAACTGAACCTCTCCCTTTGTCCGTACCCACCGAATGCCGTTTCCGATGACGCTCGCCAGGTGGGCAGCTTCAGCGGGGACATCTGCCGCAATTTTGTGTACCTTAGAACCCCACGAAACGAAAAGATGCTGGCCGTATCCCCCGAAGAGGTGGGGTGGCTCAGTGCAGGAATCGCTCGTTCCGTAGACCCGCCTGTTGACGCAGAGTTGGTAGTAGCCGATCGAGCAGTACTCGCACCACCCGCACGACAAATACGGCTCCACAACAATGCGATCCCCGATCCCAACTCGATAGCGCTCGGCTGCCTGCGCTCCAACCTCCTGGACAAACCCCACCATCTCATGACCGAGGATGAGCGGGTAAGGCGGGTTCCATACCGACGTGCCCATGTACTTCTTCGGCTCGGAGCCACAGATACCGACCATCTCCACCCGCAGAAGCAGGTCCTGCGGACCGACCTCAGGGAGCGGGAACTCCCACATCTCCATCTTCTGGGGCTTGACCACCACAACTGACTTGGTGATTTCTGCCATCAGCAGCACCTCTACTCCGGTTCATTCGCCTGCTTAAGGGACGCATGCCGACGTGCTAGCGACAGTTCGCCCCGCCATTCACGTCGATGGTTGCACCAGTGATATAGGAGGCCGCAGGTGAGCACAGGTAGGCGACCGCGCTCGCAATCTCCTCTGGCCTCCCCAGCCGCGCCATGGGGATTTCAGCAAGAATTCTCCTCTGCTCGGCTTCGCTCCTCGTGGCCATCACCCCTTCCACTCGCTCAGATCCAGTGATCCCCGGCGCAACAGCATTGATTGTGATACCGAACTCGGACAACTCAGCCGATAGGTGACGTGTTAATGCCAGCACTCCACCTTTGGACGCTGCGTATTGGCAACCCCCGATCATGCTTCTGCTCTGTCCAGCCATCGATGCTACGTTCACGATGCGTCCTCCTCCCGATGCACGCATCAGTGGGAGCGCTCCCTGAATGCATAGGAACATGCTGCGCAGGTTCAAAGCGATCGTCGCTTCCCAGTTCTCCAGCGAGATGGCCTCGATTCGTTGCGGCCCTCTGCTGCCCCCAACATTGTTAACCAGGAAGTCCAACCGCCCGAACCGATCGGACACCATGGCGAACATCTCGCTTACAGCTTGCTTATCGGTGACGTCAGCAGTCGAAATCGCTGCCCGAGTCCCGGCCCCATCCACCCGGGCAGCGACAGCGCGAGCAGCGTCCGCGTCAACGTCGTTTACCACGACGTCGGCACCCATAGCGGATAATCGCGCCACTACAGCCGCCCCTATCCCGCGCCCTCCTCCGGTTACGATAGCCAACTTCCCAGCCAATTCCATCCGCTGCCTCTTCTTTCTACTGTTAGCTCCAAGGTGGCGCCGGGAGTGCGTTGATGTCCGTCACGACATCAACCACCACGGGCCTCTCTGCGGCCAAGGCGCTTGCAAGAGCGCCGCTCAACTCGCTCGGCTTCTCGACGCGGAGCCCCAGGCAACCCAAGTCCTCCGCCACCCTCGCGAACTTGAGTCTCATTGAACACCCAGATATCGCAGCCTCACGGACCACCGGGTATCCGTGGCTGCCAGGCATTTCAATGTGTACTGGCCCAGGTGTGCCGAAAGTAGCGACGCGGAAAGCCTGCCTTCGCAGGTCGGGAAGTCGTTGGGGACGGTCCACACGAGCATTGAACTTTGTGATCGATTGGAACATAGGACAATCCTCGACTACCTGGTACAGGTACCTGTACCAGGAGTCGGGATGAGGTCCACCTGTGAGCGCGGTTACCAGCGCGGAGGCGCGGGACTTGGGCAGCAAACAGCCGGGCTAGCGCCGGCATAGACGGTTGACGGATCCTCAGCCTGAGGCCGCAGACTGGGTTGTCTTAGAGCTGAGAGCGCGGGGCATGGACGGTCCCCACGGCGAGTGGGCGGAGAGCGCCGACATGTTCACTCCCAGGGATAGTCCCAACCCGCTCTCTTGCCCTGCCACAGTGTACGCCTACATACCTTTATCGAACAGGATGGGGTCACCCCTAACCCAGGTTCAGGGCTCACACCAGCTCTGAGCACGCGGAAACCATGGTGGGTCTTGGACGCCGAAATCGGCGCGGCTGTGGCCTAATGCTTCAGTATCACCTTTATGGAGTCCTCGAGCCGCTTGTCCACCATCTCGAAGGCGTGCTGGGCGTCGTCGATTGGCAGCCGGTGCGTGATCATCGCCTTGACGTCCACCTGCCCGGTGGAGATGAGGTCCAGCGCTCGCTGCACGTCCTCTGGGTTGTACGTCTGGCTGCCGCGCAACACGCGCTCCGCGCTGATGATCGCGAAGCTATCCTGAATCGAGATTGGCTCGTGGAACAGACCGATCAGCACCACCTCTCCGCGCCTCTTCACGGCGGCGATGGCCTGGTTCACCACCGCTGGCACCCCTACGGCCACCAGCGCCGCGTCCACACCCTTCCCGCCTGTAACCTCGGCCACCACCTGGTTGACGTCCTGCCGGCGCACGTTGACCGTGGCCGTTGCCCCCAGCTTCTTGGCGACTTCCAGATTGAAATCGAAGGCGTCGGTGATGATGACCTGCGCCGCACCCGCGGCCCGCGCACCGGCCAGCGCACACAGGCCGATGGTGCCGCCGCCAAGTATCAGCACCGAGCTGCCTGGCTTCACCCCTGCTTGCCGCACGGCATGGACGCCCACGGACAGCGGCTCCACCATGGAGCCCTCCTCGTAGGAGACGTGGTCGGGCAGCTTGTAGATCTGCTGCTCGGGAGCCACGATGTACCGGCCGAAAGCGCCCGGCCACTCCTGTACGCCGAGCATGATCTTCTTGGTACAGGAGTTCGGGTGGCCCGATCTGCAATCATCGCATACGCCGCAGACCCGCTGGGGGTCGAGGGTGACGCGGTCGCCGATGGCGAAACGGCGCACCTCGGACCCCATTGCCACGACGTCGCCGGCCATCTCGTGGCCCTGGATGGATGGCGGATGCCGGAAGGGATGCGTTCCCTTGTAGGCGTGCATCTCGGAGCCGCAGATGCCAACCACCGCTACCCGGATCTTCACCTCGTTCGGGGCCGGTTCGGGCTCGGGGACTTCCTCGATCTGCATCTTGTAGTAGTCGCGGAGAACGGCTGCTTTCATCGCACCTTCCTCGATCTGTCATCATTTGCGTACTGCACATCGGCGGAG